>RZYE01000331.1 GCA_009930425.1 Actinomycetota bacterium
CTCGTTGGTCTCCGGGTCGAAGCCCTCCGGGTACTTGTAGTTCCCGTTCTCGTCGTACTCGGTGGCCATGCCGTAGAGCGAGGGGTCGAAGTCGTCCGAGCTCGGGTCCACGCCCTCGTTGGCCTGCTTGATCGACAGCGAGATCCGCCTGCGGTCCAGGTCGATGTCGATGACCTTGACGAAGACGTCCGCGCCGACCTTGGCGACCTGCTCGGGCACCTCGACGTGGCGCACGGCCAGCTCTGAGATGTGGACGAGGCCCTCGATGCCGTCCTCGACGCGCACGAACGCGCCGAAGGGGACCAGCTTGGTGACCTTGCCGGGGACGACCTGGCCGATCGAGTGCGTGCGGGCGAAGGCCTGCCACGGGTCCTCCTGGGTGGCCTTCAGGGACAGCGAGACCCGCTCGCGGTCCATGTCCACCTCGAGGACCTCGACGGTGACCTCCTGTCCGACCTCGACGACCTCGTTCGGGTGGTCGATGTGCTTCCAGGACAGCTCGGAGACGTGCACGAGGCCGTCCACGCCGCCCAGGTCGACGAAGGCGCCGAAGTTGACGATCGAGGACACGACACCCGGCCGGACCTGGCCCTTGGCGAGGGTCTGCAGGAAGGTCGAGCGGACCTCGGACTGGGTCTGCTCGAGCCACGAGCGCCGCGAGAGCACGACGTTGTTGCGGTTCTTGTCCAGTTCGATGATCTTGGCCTCGAGCTGCTTGCCGATGTACGGCTGCAGGTCGCGGACCCGTCGCATCTCCACCAGGGAGGCGGGCAGGAAGCCGCGCAGGCCGATGTCGAGGATGAGGCCACCCTTGACGACCTCGATGACGGTGCCGGTGACGACCCCGTCCTCCTCCTTGACCCGCTCGATCGTGCCCCAGGCCCGCTCGTACTGCGCGCGCTTCTTCGACAGGAGGAGCCGGCCCTCCTTGTCCTCCTTCTGGAGGACCAGGGCCTCGATCTTCTCGCCGACCTGGACGACCTCGTCCGGGTCGATGTCGTGCTTGATGGACAACTCGCGCGAGAGGATGACGCCCTCGGTCTTGTAACCGATGTCGAGGAGGACCTCGTCCCGGTCGACCTTGACGACGATGCCCTCGACGATGTCGCCATCGTTGAAGTACTTGATGGTCTCATCGACGGCGGCGAGGATTTCCTCGTCCGTTCCGATGTCGTTGATGGCGACCTGGGGGGCTGCCGCCTGGGGCGGCGTGGTGATGGTCATAGAGGTGGGAACTCCGATACGGACAGAAACTAGTTGTGACAGGTTGTGACGACGGCACACGTCGCCGGAGGCGAGCCTACTACGGCGCCGAAAGCCCGGGCAAACCTCATCGTCCCCCGCCCGCTGTGACAATGGTGCCATGGACGGTGCGGATACCGCGAGGGCCCACGGGCGGTGGTGGAGCGAGAACGCCGCGGAGTACCACGCCGAGCACGGGACCTTCCTCGGCGACTCCGGACTGCGGTGGTGCCCGGAGGGGCTCACCGAGGACCGCGCGGGGTTGCTGGGATCCGTCGTGGGATGCCGTGTGCTGGAGGTGGGTTGTGGCGCGGGCCAGGGGTCCCGCTGGGTGGCCCGGAACGGCGGCCTCGCCGTCGGCTGCGACATCGCCGAGGGCATGCTGGCGGTCGGACGCCGGCTGAACGGCACCACCGGCGTGCCCGTCCCGCTG
This sequence comes from Actinomycetota bacterium, assembly GCA_009930425.1. Classification (GTDB taxonomy): domain Bacteria; phylum Actinomycetota; class Actinomycetes; order Actinomycetales; family Actinomycetaceae; genus UBA1383. The sequence goes on from RZYE01000331.1 coordinate 1,676, forward strand.
GTCCTCGGCGACGCTCGCCACCTGCCGTTCGCGGACCGCTCCTTCGACGTGGCGTTCACGGCGTTCGGGGCGATCCCCTTCGTCCCCGACCCCGAGGCCATCCACCGGGAGGTCGCGCGCGTGCTCCGCCCCGGCGGGCGCTGGGTGTTCTCCACCACCCATCCGATGCGTTGGGTGTTCGCCGACGACCCGTCGGCCGAGCACCTGCGGGTCGTGCGCCCGTACTTCGACACCGAGCCCTATGCGGAGTACCACGGCGACGTCCTGGACTACGCGGAGTTCCAGCACACCATGGCGGACCTCGTGGGCGGTGTCCTCCGTGCGGGATTCGCCCTGGAGGAACTGATCGAGCCCCGGTGGGTCGAGGGGAACACGGAGGCCTGGGGAGCGTGGAGCGCGGAGCGGGCTCCCTGGGTGCCGGGCACCGTGATCGTTCGGGCACGACTCCCCCGAACGCTGCGACCGTCCTGATCGATCAGTGCGCCGCGTCCCTCCAGGTGCGGCCCGTGCCGACTGAGACGTCGAGCGGCACCGCGAGGTCGGCCGCTCCTGCCATCGCGTCCCGGACCGCCGCCGTCGCCGCCTCACGCTCCCCGGCTGCCACCTCGAGGACGAGTTCGTCGTGCACCTGCAGCAGAACCCGCGTGGCGAGGCCCTCG
>RZYE01000332.1 GCA_009930425.1 Actinomycetota bacterium
CTCACCCGAAGCCCTCATCGCCCTGGCCATGCTCACCCTCGGCGGCCACCACCCCACCCTCCCCGGCCGGAAATGACCCACGGATCAGTCAGAAGAGCCGAGAATCCGCGCAGGCGGGCCGAGGATCCGTGCAGGCGGGCCCGGTGCGGGACGCCTCAGGCCTTCCAGGCCGGCGCCGACCCCGTCGCCCGCCCGTCGATGCGGACCTCCGCGGTGACGCCGTCGTCGGCGACCTCGAGGTGGGCGGCGTCGAAGGTGACCGTCTGCCACGAGCCGATCCCGGCGCCGATCGCGAACAGCGAGCGGTCGAGGGTGAGCGCAGGGTCCACGTAGAAGTCCACCCGGCGATCCGCGCGGCGGGAGAGGAACGCGAGCATGCCGGTGCCGTGCTGGGGATCGTCCCACCACTGGAGTTCGAGGCCGTCGTAGACCGGATCGTCGAGCTCGCAGTTGAGGAACCGTGCCATCGGCTCCACGGTGAGGGTGAACGGGCAGGGGACGGCCGGTTGGGTTGTCATGATCGATTGCCCCGCCTTCACGGCTGGCGCGTCCGGTGGGCTGGCCCCTGTCGGTTCCCAGCCGATCCAAAGCACCGACCGGGAGACGCGCAGCGTCCGCCTGAGGCGGCCCGGCCTCCGCGTCAGCCGATCTGAATTCGGTCGTCTCCCAACTCCACCTCGATGCGGAGCCGCCCGCCAACCGCCTCGACGTACCGGCGCAGTGTGTCCACCTGGGCGCGTTCGATTCCCCCGAGTTCAATCTGCGACACGCGGTTCTGGCTGACGCTGAGCCGCGCGGCGAGCTCCGTCTGCGTCAACGAGAGCGCCTCACGCAGCTCACGAAGACGGTAGGACCGGACCTCCTCCAGCATCCGCCGCTTGTGCGCCTCGACCGCCGCCCGATCGACGGGCCGCTCGTCGAGCATCTCCTCCAGACTGCTCGCCATTGTCCAAGCCCTCCAACCAAGCCTTGACCATGCCCACATCGATGCTCCAAGCAGACATCAGCTTACAACCCTTAAGTTGTTCTCCTCAAGACTGAGGGTCCCCGCTGCGTACGGACCTGCGCCGTTGGCGTCGAGATCCATGCGCCGCTTGAGAAGTCGTGTCATACGGTAAGACTCGCGAGGCGGTGCCACCGAACGCAGCTGCGGCCCCTCGGACTGGGGATACCGGTTCGGTTCGTCCTCTGTGGGCGGCTGGGCTGGGCCTCGACGGCCGCTGTGCGGGTGCCGCTGGGCAGGGTAGTACTGAGGGACGTGAGATTGCCCCATGACCTGGGGCAATCTCACGTGCCCGGGGACAACAACCATGGCTGGGGAGCCCGGGAATCCGGGTCGTCAGAGGTTGTCGGGCCGAGCTGGGACGGGCGGCCGTGGAGTGCTGGCGCGGGTGTCGAACTTCGTGCTCGCGAGCCGGCGCTCGGCGAACGTGATGAGATCCAGGAGTTCGCCTGCGAGGTAGGCCGTGGCGCTGGGCGATATCCTGCGCGTCTGCAGGATCCCCGCGGTGGTGAGCTCCGCCAGGGCCTCGAGTGAGGCTTTCGGTGATACGCCGAGCACACGCTGGACCGTCCTGGACGTCAGAACCGGTGCCGAGGGCAGGATGCCGAGGATCTGGCTCGTGGCGGAGTCGATGCGCGGCCGCGGCCGGACACCGCGCGAGATCCTGTCCGTTGCCAATCGCTGCTCCCAGTCGCGCTGCAGAGCGGTGATGTCCTCGAGCACGCTCCGCGACTGCTCGGCCGCCGCCATGGCCGCACCGATGAAGAATCCGACCCACGCGCTGACCCCACGGACCGCGTCCGCATTGTCAGGTTCGCCGTCATAGCGGTACCCGGTCAGACCGTCGAGGTAGGACTCCCTGAAGGTCGAGAGCACCATGCTGACCGGCAGGACTGCGGTGGGAGTGAGGCCACGGCGTGTCAGGACCGTGTGGACGAGAGCCCGGCCGACTCGGCCGTTCCCGTCGGTGAACGGATGGATGGTCTCAAACTGTGCGTGCACAAGCGCCGCTTGGACCAGCGGCGAATGCGCCGCACCGTTGATGTACGCGACGAGGTCGGCCATCAGTGCGGGCACGTCACCCGGCGGTGGCGGGACGAAGTCAGCCTGAAGGGGATTGAAGTCGGAGCCGCCGATCCAGTTCTGAACGTTCCGGATCCCATGCAACTCGGCCTGATCAGGCAGTAGCGCGCGGTGGAGGGACTCGACATCGGCGACTGTCACCTTGGTGGACTCGGCGAGCCGCGTCGAGGCCTCCTGGACGACCGTCAGGTTGTTCGCGACCAGTTGTGCCTGCTGGCTCACTCCGGTGACGCGTTCGTCCCT
>RZYE01000333.1 GCA_009930425.1 Actinomycetota bacterium
GTCGAAGTCGTGGGTCACCGACCAGTACGACCGCTACGTCCAGGGCAACACCGCCCTCGCCCAGCCCGACGACGCCGGCGTGGTCCGCGTCGACGAGCTGACTGGGCTGGGGGTCGCCCTGGCGACCGACGCGAACGGCCGGTTCACGAAGCTCGACCCGTACGCCGGCGCGCAGCAGGCGCTCGCCGAGGCGTACCGGAACGTGTCCACCGTGGGTGCGCGGCCGCTGGCCGTGACGGACTGCCTCAACTTCGGCTCCCCGGAGGACCCGGACGCGATGTGGCAGCTCGTGCAGGCGATCACCGGCCTCGCCGACGCCTGCCAGGAGCTCGAGATCCCGGTGACCGGCGGCAACGTCTCGCTCTACAACTCCACGGGCGAGCCCGGACTGATCGACTCGTCGATCAACCCGACGCCCGTCGTCGGCGTGCTCGGGGTGATGGACGACGTCTCCCGGGCCATCCCGTCCGGCTGGGGCCATGACGACAAGGCCCTCTACCTGCTGGGCCGCACCGCCTGCGAGCTGTCCGGCTCGGTGTGGGCGGACGTGGTGCACGGTCACCTCGGCGGACTGCCGCCGCGCGTGGACTTCGACGCGGAGCGGGACCTCTCCGCGGTCCTCGTGGACGCGGCCACGCAGGGCCTCTCCCGGGCCTCCCACGACCTGTCCGCGGGTGGACTCATCCAGTCACTGGTCGACTGTGCGCTGCGCTTCGGCGTGGGCGCGGAGGTGGACCTCTCGGAGCAGTGCGAGCGCGACGACGTCGACCTCGCCACCGCACTGTTCTCCGAATCCGGGGCGCGCGCCCTCATCGCAGTCGATGAGCGCGACTCGCTGGGTCTCGAGGGCCTGGCCGCGAAGCACGACGTCCAGGCGCTGCGCATCGGCACGACCGGTGGCGACGCCCTGAGCATCCACGGGGTCGGCGACCTCGATCTCGTGGGACTCAAGTCCGCCAGCGAGGCGACGCTGCGGCAGTACTTCTAGACGCTGAACCCACTCCCCATTCCTGTGAGGAACCCCCTATGAGCAACACCTACATCGACTCCGTCTACGACCAGATCATCGCCAGGAACCCGGGCGAGAAGGAATTCCACCAAGCGGTCCACGAGGTGCTCGAGTCGCTCGAGCCGGTGGTCGAGCGGCACCCTGAGTACGAGGAGGTCGCGCTGCTCGAGCGGCTCACCGAGCCCGAGCGCCAGGTCATCTTCCGGGTGCCGTGGGTGGACGACCGCGGCAAGGTGCAGGTCAACCGCGGCTACCGCGTCCAGTTCAACTCGGCGCTCGGCCCGTACAAGGGCGGCCTGCGTTTCCACCCCTCCGTCAACCGCGGCATCATCAAGTTCCTCGGTTTCGAGCAGATCTTCAAGAACTCCCTCACCGGCCTCGGCATCGGTGGCGGCAAGGGTGGCTCCAACTTCGACCCCCACGGCAAGTCCGACAACGAGGTCATGCGGTTCTGCCAGGCGTTCATGACCGAGCTCTCGCGCCACATCGGCGAGGCCACCGACGTACCCGCCGGAGACATCGGGGTGGGTGGCCGCGAGATCGGCTACATGTTCGGGCAGTACAGGCGCCTCGCCAACGCCTACGAGGCCGGCGTCCTGACCGGCAAGGGCGTGGGATGGGGCGGGTCGCTGGCCCGCACCGAGGCCACCGGGTACGGACTGGTGATGTTCACCGAGCGAATGCTCGCCACCAGGGAGATGACCATGGATGGCCAGCGCGTGGTGGTGTCCGGTTCCGGCAACGTGGCGATCTATGCCACGCAGAAGGCCCAGGAGCTCGGGGCCAACGTGGTGGCCTGCTCCGACTCCGCCGGCTACGTGGTGGACGAGGACGGCCTCGACCTCGACCTGGTGCGGGAGATCAAGGAGGTCCGGCGCGGCCGGATCAGCGAGTACGCCTCGGCGAAGCCGTCCGCGCGGTACGTGGTGGGCGGCTCGATCTGGGACGTGCCCTGCACGGTGGCGCTGCCCTCGGCGACTCAGAACGAGCTGAGCCTGCTGGACGCCCAGACGCTCGTGAAGAACGGCGTCATCGCCGTGGCCGAGGGGGCGAACATGCCCACCGAGCCGGACGCAGTCGACCTGCTGAAGGACTCGGGCGTTCTCTTCGGCCCGGGCAAGGCCGCCAACGCCGGCGGCGTGGCCACCTCCGCCCTCGAGATGCAGCAGAACGCCCGCCGCGACCAGTGGCCGTTCGAGCACACCGCGAACCGGCTCCAGCAGATCATGGACTCGATCCACGACCGCTGCGCCGAGACCGCCGAGGAGTACGACCGCCCCGGTGACTACGTGTTCGGGGCGAACGTGGCCGGCTTCAC
>RZYE01000334.1 GCA_009930425.1 Actinomycetota bacterium
GGAGAGGAAGAAGTCCTCGAGCGGCAACCGGCGCGCGGTGCTCGGGGGCTCGCCTGCCGGCGCACCATCTGGCCCGGCGATCTCCACCTCCGCCCCGAGAGCGAGGAGCACCACGCTGACGTCCGCCGCGGGTGACGCGTTCGCCAGGTTCCCGCCCAACGTGGCGCTGGCCCGGATGCCGGGCGAGGCGAACAGCGTGAGGAACTCCGGAAGGGCCGGCCACGCGGCCGCGATCTCGGGGCTCTCCATCAGCTCCGCGACCGTCACCGCGGCGCCGAGGGCGATCCAGTCACCGTCGGCGGTGATGGCGCGCAGTTCGGGGACGCGGTGCAGGCGGGTCTCGGCGCGCCCGGGCTCGTACGGGTGCTGCACCGCCCAGTCGGTCTCGCCCCCGACGACGTCGCCCGGCCGGAGCTCCGCCGGTGGCAGCGGCACCAGCGTGGCGGCGGCGTCGGCGACGGCGGCGGGCAACAGACCGGCCGCGACAGCCTCGGCGAGCGTGAGGGGCCGGCGGGGGAACTCGGCCTCGAGGGCGGCGCAGGCGCGGCGGATGCCGGAGTAGCCGGTGCAGCGGCAGAGGTTGCCGTCGACGGCGTCGAGGACCGGGGTGCCGGCCAGCAGCGCGCCGGTGATCGCCATGACGAACCCGGGGGTGCAGTAGCCGCACTGGACGCCGCCGCCCTCGACGAGGGCGCGCTGCACGGGGGTGAGGGGGAGGGGCTGGCGGGGGGCGGCGTCGTCGGGCCGGGCGGTGAGGCCCTCGACCGTGATGACGTGGCAGCCGACCGCGCGGCCGGCGGTCAGGAGGCACGTGTTGACGGGGAGGTAGCGGGGTTCGGTGGCGCCGGGGGCGAGCTCGCCGAGGAGGACCTGGCAGGCGCCGCAGTCGCCGCCGCGGCAGGCGGGCTTGGTGCCGGTGAGGCCCGTGGCGCGGAGGAGGTCCAGGAGGTTGGCGCCGGGGTCCGGGACGGGGAGGCGGCGGTCGTTGAGGACCAGTTCCGGTGTTCCTGCCTGCGTCATCGTGGCCTCCCGTCCTCGTGCTGTCATTCTCGCCGCGTCCGGGGCTGCGGGCCAGCGGTTCGAGGCGCAAACGGAGCCGCGGGCCACTCGGTGCGGTCTCAGTAGCCGGCGCGGTCGAGGGCCTCCGCCGTGAGGCGGCGTCCGGTCTCGATCAGCGCGGTGGCGCGGTGGAAGTCGAACGTGCCGCACGTCCGGGATGGCACGGTCACGAGGACGTCCGGCGGGTTGACCGCGAGACGGAAGCGCTCGATCAGGCCCTGCATGGTCTCCAGCGAGAGCATGATGACGTCCGCGGTTCGGAGGTCGTCGGGGAGGGCCTCGAAGGGTGAGGCCGCCGCCGTGGGTGGGTCGGCGCCGTCGGCCTCCGGGACGAACCGCGAGACGAGGGCGCGCACGAGGTTCCCGTCCAGCGCGTCGGCGGCGCTGCGGCGGAAGCGCTCCGCCCAATCGACGCCGTCCGTGCTCTGGGAGGTCTCCTTCACGGGAGCGCGGTTGGAGGCCTCGTTCTTGCCGGACAGCGAGATGGCGAGGGTGAAATCGGCCTGGACGCCGGTGGTGGGCTCCACGGGGACCGGGTTGAGGAGGCCACCGTCCGCGAGGAGCCGGCCGTTCAGCATCACCGGCGTGATGATGCTGGGGATCGCGATCGAGGCGCGGATGGCGGCGTCCACGGGACCGCGCTGCAGCCAGACCTCGCGGCGGTTGGAGATGTCCGCCGCCACCGCGGTGAACGGGATCGGCAGGTCCTCGATGCGCGCGCCGCCGAGGATCTCGCTGACCTTGCCCACCACACGCTCGGCCTTGATGGCGCCGGGCAGCGAGATCGCAGGATCGAGCAGGCGCAGGACGTCCCGCTGGGTGAGGTCGCGTGCCCAGTCGCTGAACTCGGGGAGCTTTCCGGCCGCCTCGAGCCCGCCGATGAGCGCGCCCATGGACGTCCCCGCGATCGTCACGATCTCATGGCCCCGCTCATGGAGGACCTCGATGGCCCCGATGTGGGCGTAGCCGCGGGCCCCGCCGGATCCCAGCACCAGTGCGACGCGCATGGTCTCCCACCTCCAGTCCTGTCTGCTTCCATTCTGGACTGGTTCCTGCTGGGAGGGGAGGTGCGGGGGTGGTCCGTGGCGTGAGGGAGCCTCCGTCGTGTGAGGGTGGGGTGGAGGGGGGTGGTCCGTGGCGTGAGGGAGCCTCCGTCGTGCGGGGGAAGCAGAGGGTCAGCGAGCCGAGAGCCCGAAGAGCCGGACCGGCAAGCCCTTGAGGATGCCAGATCGACGAAGCTTCGCCTCGAGCGGAGTCAC
>RZYE01000335.1 GCA_009930425.1 Actinomycetota bacterium
CGAGGCCGCGTGCGACTGCTTCGGGCCAGTCCAGCCTACCGGCGGCGAGTTGGAGCCACACCTCGGGTGCCATCTCGACGACGTTGGGCGGGGTGCCCCTGCGGTGGGTGGGTCCGCCCGCGATCGCCTGGACCGCGCCGGCCGGTGGAACCCGCACCTCGACGCTGCGGCCGGGGTGGGCCTCGGCGAGGACGCCGAGGGTCCAGCGGACGGCGGTGAGCTGGTCCTGGGGGGAGGGATCGGGGCCGAGCGCGGCGGTCAGCGCGGTGCGGCCCCGGGCGGGATCGATGCGTGCGCGCATGGGCCCCATTATCGCCCGGGGAAGGGGAAGGCCCCGCCCACCGGGTGGTGGGCGGGGCCGAGTGACCGCCAGGCGCGTCCGTCAGAACGTGATGTCAGTCGTTCCGTCGTCCGTCGCGATGCGCAGCTCGGAGTCCGCGCTCGCGCCCGCCGGGACGGTGAAGGTGATGCTCGCCGATCCCGTGACATCGTTGTTGAGCACGGGATCGATCGTCACGGCGCCGGTGCCCACCAGGACACCGTCGACGTACAGCTCCACGGCCGAGGGCGTGATCTCGCCATTCGTGAACGCCAGGGAGTAGATGGACGCCGTCACGTCGGTCCCGGGTACCAGGTCTCCGGAGAGCGTCAAGCCGGTGCTCCCCTGGGCGAGCACCGGATCCACCGTGCCCTCCGTCCGGAAGTGGTCGATCAACACCTGGAGGTCGATGATCCCGGTGTCCACCAAGTTGGTTCCGTCGACGAACACCAAGAAGTCGTCCCCGCCGGTCAGGAGGAACTGGTTGCCGGACACCGTGTAGGTGGCGGTGGGGTCCACCCGGACGCCGTCGATGAAGATGTCGGAGACCCGGGCCCCCGCCGGTGCGTTGGCGTCGAAGACGTAGCGCACGTTGTCCGAGAGGCCGAGCTTGAGCATCGGGCGGCTGCCTCGAGCGTAGAACTGCTGCTCGAGGAGGAGGTCGACCTGTTGCCCCGTCAGGTCGATGTACGCCATCGTGTTGCCGAAAGGCTGCACGGTGAAGGCCTCGGCGTAGCTGATGGCGCCGTCCACGTTCAACGGGTTGGTCGAAGTGTCCCCTGCGTAGATGAAGCTGGCACGAATGCCGCCGGGGTTGATCACACCGAAGTCGACGTCGGCGATGGTGTCGCCGTGCCAGAGCGCCACGTTCGCGAGGAACGTGCCGATCGTGGACTCCGCTCCGCGGTTCCCATTGACGTTCCCCGGCAGGAGCAGGTCATCCGAGACGGCCCCGACGATCGCCTTGCCGGCTTCAAAGGATGCCGCGATCGCGGCGTCGTAGATCGCTTTGACGTCGGCCGAGTACAGGGTCGTGAAGTCGCCCGACTCCGTCTCGATGTTCTCGACGACGTCGGGGGTGACACCGTCGGAGGTCCGGTCGTGGGTCATCCGCAGGTGAGACACCGTACCGCCCGCGTTCTCGCCCTCCACGAGGGGGATCTCCACGCCGTCCGTACGCATTGCGGTCGTGACCGTCTTGTCGTGGGAGTGCCCACTGAGGACTGCGTCCACGTTCGCGGAGAAGTCGCAGGAAACGATGTCGGCATGCCCGTAGTGGCTCATGGCGATGACCACGTCTGCCTCACCGTTCTCGGCAACTCCGTCCTTCAGGCGGTCGGCATACGTGTTGGTGGCCTCGCACACCGGGTCGACCGTGATCCCCGGGATCCCACTTACGCTCACGAGTGAGCGGAGGCCCGGCGTGAGCGTCCCGACGATGCCCACGGCGACTCCTCCCGGTCCACCGACGCGGTGGACCTCGAAGTCCTTGAGCTCGGGAGTGCCGTTGACATTCGCACCGAGGTAGTTGAAGTCCGACAACAGCATGATGCGGTCACGGAAGTCTGCCCACCCGCGGTCGAACTCGTGGTTGCCCGCGGTCGACACGGCAAGACCCATGGCGTTGAGGAGCTCCAGTGTCGGTTCGTCATCCAGGATCGCCGACTCGTACGCAGAACCCCCGACGGAGTCACCGTTCGCGACGAAGAGCGTCCGCGGGCTCGCGGCCCGCAGCGTCTCGAGGACGCCACTCACGCCGAGAATGCCACCGGAGTCATCCGTGGCAACCAGCTGTCCGTGGAAATCCGTGATCGACGCGATGTCGACCGTGCGCGGGAAGGCGGTGTCGAAGCGGAAGAGGAACGCCGCCATGGCGTCCCGAGCCACGTCCTTGCCAGGACGGAACGTGCCATCGGGCCAACCGGTCGAAACGCCCTCGGCCGCCAACCACGTGATCTCCTTGTAGAACTGATCCCACGGCTTGACATCCCGGAACGGC
>RZYE01000051.1 GCA_009930425.1 Actinomycetota bacterium
CAGTGGGACAGCGGCAACAACGCCGTCGCCGTGGAGCCCGGCGTGGTCTTCACCTACGACCGCAACACCTACACGAACGATCTCCTGCGCCGCGCGGGGGTTGAGGTCATCACGATCGTCGGGGCCGAACTGGGTCGTGGCCGGGGTGGTGGGCACTGCATGACGTGTCCCCTCATCCGCGACGCCGTCGACTACTAGGAGCGGCGGCCGGAGACCGCAGTCCCGGCCAGGATGCCCAGGGCGATCGCGACCATGGTGGAGGTGGTGGTGACGAGCGTGGCGAGGCCGGCGTCGTCGCCGTCGAGGATCCCGGCGACGCCCACGAGGCCGAGCGCACCCGGCACCAACAGCCAGAACGCCGGGAGGAAGCTGACGAACTCTGCGGGACCCCGCCGCAAGCGCGCGACGAACGCCGCCACAGGCGTCATCGCGAACGCACCGACGAAGGCCGAGAGCACCCCACCGAAGAAGACGTCCCCGATCACCTGTGCCCCGTAGGCGACGTACAGGACGAGGAGGACCCAGCCGATCGACCGCCGATGGCCGCCCTGGTGGATCACCACGGCCGCCCCGAACACCGCCACCGCGATCCACGGGCCGACGGGCCCCACGGGCTGGGTGGAGACGCTGAGCTCCAATTGGGGTACGCCGAGGAGCGCACCCGCGGCCACCACGCCCGTGGCGAGGAGGACGAGCTGCATGAAGCCGGCGGCGAGGCGGCCCGCGCCCGCGATCATCTGGCCCGTGGCGAGTTCGATCACGCCCGTGGTGAGCAGCGCTCCGGGAAGGAGGATCACCAGGGGTGCGATCAGGGACGGGAGCACGCCCGGATCGGGCCCGAGCGTGGCGAGCGTGAGCACCGAGGTCGCCACGCCGAAGGACAGGGCGACGGTGAGGAGTGCCTGGAACTGCCGGTCCACCCGCTCGCCGAACTGGAGTGCGATCCCGACCAGCAGCCCGAGCGCCGCGGCAGTCCCTGTGCCACCCCAGGAGGCGCCAAGCATCACGGCGATCGCCGCGGAGAGGAAGCCATAGGCGACGACGCGTTGCGAAGCGGAGTGCGGGGGGAGGCTCACGCGGATCTCGCCGATGCGCCGGAGGACGGAAACGGGATCGTACGGTTCGTGCCGGACGGCAGTGACGACGTCGTCGAGATCGTCGATCTGACCCAGGTTCAGGCGGGAGTGGCCGGAAGAGACGGCACCGGTCCGCACCTCCCCAACGCCACGGACGGAGACGAACAGGGCGGTCGGCAGGACAACCACCTCCGCGTGCGCGAACCCGTTGACGCGTGCCATCTCCTCCAGCACGAGGCGGACCGTGGACACGGAGTAGCCCGCGTCGATCATGGCCTCCCCGACCGCCTCGATCGCTTCCAACCTCGCGGTCGGGCTCGATTCGCCCGGGTCTGCGGGCGTGAGCGTTGCAGTGGCGGACGTGAGCGGAATCCGGCGGCTGAGATGCCCGATGACCAGGACGCTGGCCACGAGGACCGCGCCGGCGATCATCCAGGAGACCGGGGACTGCGAGCCCGCGGCGAGGACCGGGACGCTCATCGTCCGCTCCGTGCGGGTCCACCCGACATCCGCATCTCCATCCGAGAAGTGCCGGAGGGAGTCCGGCAACGGCCCCTCAATCCTCGATCGGCGCCCCCTTCCCTCCATCCCCCGTGAGGGGTGGCCGGGTCACGACCCCTCCGACCGAGGGCCGCGCGGATGATCACGGCACCCTTGTCGTCCCACTGCCAACATGTGTAGAGTTCCGCGGAACGCAGAGGAGGGACCATGACTGCCCACTCCATGTCCGCCGGAGGCGCTCACTGCCGACGAGGATGATCCCGGCTTCGCGTTGCTCACCAAGGATTGGTGGACAAGGATTGGTGGACGCGGACGTGCAGCCTCATCGAGCGGACCCAGCGTCCTGTCGTGTCCACGACCCTGTCGCACGTCTCAGAGCGGGAGTGGAGGCAGGATCCGGGTGACGTGGAAGTAGAGGAATGCTGGGGCAGGACGAGGGGCGGTCGGCATGCTGTTGCGGGACCGTGCAGCTACAGGTCCAGTAGCAGCGCCAGAATCTCACGCACCTCGCTCAGGACCACCGGCCCGACATTTCCTGTGCGCTGGTGGATCCGAGCCGTGGTCACGGATCGCACGTGCTGACACTGCGCCGACGATCGTGCTGCAAGCCGGTTGTCCTCATCGGGATCGATGACCACCTCGATACTGCTCTGCCGAATGGTCCGGGTCAGCGGCACAACCTGGATCACGTTCGGCCCGCCCCTCAGGACCCGGTTCGCTGTCACGACAACAGCCGGCCGACGGAGTCCAGCCTCGCTTCCGGTGGGCATTCCGAGGTCGAGCTCGACCACGTCACCCGGCGCAAGCATCCAACCACGCGGCCTCATCGCCGGAAAGCTCCGCCCGCAGATCCTGCGCCATGGTGTCCTGGCGGAGCGCGCGGATCGCCCTGCTCACCGTCTCATCCATCGTCTCGTGACGTTCAGCCGCCAATCGGGCCACTCGCGCATGCGTATCTCTGCTGACGCGGATCGTCGTTGTCTGGGACATGCAGCAAATCGTACGCCCTGTAGACAATTCAGTCTACAGGGCGTCGGTCCTGCGGACTGCGGGAACGCCGGCGGCTCGTTCGTTCGCGAGGTCATGCGCCGACTGCAGGGCCAGCCACGCGCGCGCGGTTCCCACGCCGGCCTCCTCCAGTCGCACGGCCAGGTTGGGACTCACCCGGGCATGGCCGTGCAGGACGCGGCTCAACGTCACCCGGGAGATCCCGAGCCGGGATGCTGCCTCCCCGACACTGAGCCCGAGATCAGCCAGCACGTCTTCCCGGAGAATCTCGCCGGGATGAACCGGAGTCTTCATCACCATGGTCTTCACCTCTCTTCTTCAGTGGTAGTACTGATATTCGACGAGTTCGACATCGCTTTCGAGGAATCGGAAGGTGACGCGCCAGTTTCCGTTCACCCAGATCGACCAGTGCCCGGCCAGGTCCCCTTTCAGGGGATGGGTCCGGAACGACGGGATCACGAGGTCGTCGGGGGTCTGCGCCACGTCGAGCAGCGACAGGATACGCAGCAACTTGGGGACGTGGGCGGCTTGCACACCCCGCTTCGAACCGTCGCGATACAGCATCTCCAGATCCTTGTGCCGGACAAGGTGCCGCGCGGACATGGGTGAGCCAGAGTCGGCGGCGTACGAAGGCGCCCCGCCGCGGGATCGATCGCCTCTGCTTCCGCACCGACGACACACCTCCCCCAACGCCTCACGGTCAACGCCCAGCACCAGTCCATGCGCCCACGACACCGGCGGCAGGAACGCAGGTCGTGGGCCTGCTCGCGGAGAGCGCCATGGCTACACAGCGAAGTGTCACCTCAGTTCGGAGCCGTGGCCAGGTCGTCCCAACACACTGCAGGCTCGGGAGAGTCTGCGGTGGCGTTGAGCAGTTCGAGAGCGGCCAGGCGTACCTCGTCGAGGGTGGCGTCGGCGTCCACGTGTACCCCGTTGTCGGCGAGGCACGCCAGGATTGTCGGGAGCTCGGCACGCATCCGCTCATCTCGCACCTCCTGGTGCAGGGCGGCGTCCTGGAGCACGAACTCAGCGAACATGCTGTGCTCGGCCATGCACGCGTCCGCGAGAGCCTTCACCTGAGGCTCGGTCAGGCCCGGGGCTTCCGCGCTGAACGTATATCGGACAAGGGTCCAGCCCGGCGCTCGTTCCTCGCCCGGATACTCCTGGTAGTCGATCCCCGCTGCCTCGAAACACGCGAACGTGTCGTGCGTGAGATCGACAACAGTCTCATACTCCAGGGAGCCAGCCGCACGCGCTGCCTCCAACACCTCGATCTGGCGCTGTCCGGCCCCGCCCGCTCGGGCGTCCTCGAGAACAGAGTCGAGCGCCAGTTCCCACGAGGTGCCCGCCGCCGGTGTCGCAGCCTCCTCTTCCGCGGCGGTGCCACATGCAGCAACGCCCAAAGCTGCGAGCACGACCAGGCTTCGTGCTGCCGCTGTGCCGCGGCTGTTCACGGAATCACCCCTCTCGCCATTCCGCCTGGCCGTTTCGCCTAATCAATTACCATATGGACACAATTGGTCTGCTTGGCCGGGAATCGCCCTCCGGTGGAGAGGAAGCACGGTATGTGCCCGTCAGCGATGACGTCCTTCGTTGCGGTGTCGTTGCTCGCGCCCCTGGTCGCCGGTGTGGTTGTCGTGGTGGTGGCTTCGAACGAGTCTCCGTTGGAGTCGGCGGGACCGGCGGCGCCTGTCGTGGGGGTCGTTGAGCGGGCGGTGCGCAGTGACCAGGCGTATGTCGCGGTGGCCCTGGAGTTGGCGGAGCCGTTCACTGCGCGCACCGACGCGGCCGGCCGGGTGACCTCGGTGGAGGTCGCTGCGGGGGATCAGGTCGCGGGCGGGGTGGTGGTGGCGACGGTGGCGGGCCGGGATGTGGTGGCCTACCAGGCGGCCCGTCCGTTGTACGTCAGCGTGGACCGTGGCGCGCGGGGGAACGCGGCCAGAGCAGCCCAGGAGGTGCTGGCGTCTCTGGGGTTCTACGCCGGTCCGGTCGACGGGGTGGTGGGGCCGGTGACGGTCGCGGCGATCGTCGCGTTCAACGAGGTGCACGGTTTCGGCAGGTCGGCGGTGCTCGATCTCGCCGGGCTGACGTGGGTCGGCCCGAACCCGGTGACTGTCGGGGAGGTGCTGGCCACGCCCGGGGAGGACGTCACTGCCGGGGCGGGACTCCTCATCGCCGAGGCCATGCCATCGGCGGTCACCGTCGCGGCGACCCAGGCACCAGCGGTACCGGGGGACCGCGTCCTGGACATCGCCGGGCTCACCGCACCGCTTCCCGGGGGGACCCGAATCGTGGAGGACGCGGAGTTCGCCGCCGCGGTGGCCCGGGTGTGGGGGGATGTCACCGAGGGCGTCGGGGTGCTGCGCCTCGCGGAACCCGTCGAGGTCGGCACCGTCCCGTCCTCGGCGGTGGTCACCGATGCCCAGGGTCGGACGTGCATCTTCCCCGACGCCGAGGCCGACCCCGTCGCCGTGACTCCGGCGGGTGGGAGCCTGGGGACCGTGGACCTGGACGTGGGGCTCGTTGGCCGGCCGGTGCTCGTCAACCCCCGCCAGGTGAGGCACGACCTGGACTGCGGGTAGGCCGTCATGCTGGTGCGTGTCTCCGGGGTCTCCTTCACCTACCCCCGCCAGGAGGACCCGGTCCTGCGGCAGGTGAGCTTCGAGGTGCCCTCAGGCGCCGCCGTCGCGATCATGGGGCCATCCGGGTCGGGCAAGACCACCCTGCTCGCGCTCATGGGAGGGTTGCTGCCGCTGCGGGAGGGCCGCATCCTCGCCATCGACGCCCACGGCCAGGAACACCCCGTGGCCGCGCAGGCGACCTGGGTCCTGCAGACGGTGTCGCTGCTCCCGGACCGCACCGCGGCCCACAACGTCGCCGTGGGGGCCTACTCCGCCGGGGCGACCCCCACCGAGGCCCGGGCACGGGCCGCCGCGTGCCTCACCGCGGTTGGTCTCGCCGGGCGCGAACAGGCGCCGGCGAGGCTGCTGTCCGGTGGTGAGGCCCAACGGGTGGCCACCGCGCGGGCCCTGGCCTCGCAGCGGCCCATCATCCTCGCCGACGAACCGACCGGGCAACTGGACGCCGCGACCTCCGCGGTGGTGATCGACGCCCTCGTCACCGCCCGCTCCGGGCAGACGGTCGTCCTCGTCACCCACGACCATGAGGTCGCTGCCCGCTGTGACCTCGTGTTCGAGCTGCGAGACGGCATCATCCGCCCCACGGTGGGGCCATGAGCCGGCCGGTGTGGCCGTGGCGGCTGGCCGCGGCCGAAGGGGTGGCCACCGCGAGGACCGGGCGCTGGGCCTCAGCGATCGTCGTCGTCGTCCTGGCCTGGCTGTGCGCGGCACCCGGCGCCGTCGACGCGATCACCGTCGACCGGCTCGTCAAGGGCGAACAGGCCTGGATCGCAGCCGGGGCGTTCGTCTACCGGGTGCAAGGAGCCACCACATCCGGGCTGACCAACCCGGTGCCGGCCGGCGCCTGCGACCGACTCGCCCAGGCCGAAGGGATCGACGCCGCCTTCGCCGCCCGCAGGGACACCACGCCCGCACGGACCACGGCCGCACCAGGCGGCAGGATCTCCCTCATCCACGTCTCCCCCGGCGCCCTCGGCTTCCTCGCCGCGGCCAGCCACCCACACGGGGTCGCCCTGGTCACCGAGGAACTCGCCGGGGGCGCATCGGCGTCACCGACGGCGACCCCATCCAACTCCTCACCACCCCCGACGGCGCCACGCCGGCAGACACCACCGCGGTCCTCACCACCCGGGTCGTCCCCACCGACCAACTCGGGACCGACCTCGCCGGCACCATCCTCGTACCAACCGCGCCAGACGAACAGGCCGACCTCTGCCTGGTCCGCACCCACCCCAGCCACGCCGCCGCCGTCGAGGACCTCCTCCCCTCCACGCTCGCCTGGGACGGCACGCCCGCACGCGCCACCCCCTTGCTGATCGACAGCCCCTTCACCATCGACTACACCACGGCCTACGACACGCGGGCCCTGCGCTGGGCGTGGATCGCCACCGCGGTGCTGGCCGCCCTGGTGTGGGCCCTGGTGCAATGGACCCGCCGGTCCTACCTCGCGATCTACGCCACCTTCGGGATGCCGGCCGCCTCCCGGCTCGTCATGACCATGACCGAATGGATCACCCTCACGGCCCTCGGTGGGCTCTGGGGGTGGTCCCTCGGCGTCGTCGGGGCCCTCGCCGCCGGAGCCACACCCACCCACGCGCTGACCCAGGTCACCTGGCACACCACCCTGACCCTGCTCGGGGCCAGCACACTGGTCGTGCTCATCGGCCTGCGACCAACCGGCACCCTGCTAGACCAACTCAAGGACCGCTGAGTCCGGACCCATGGGGTTCGCGACGGCGGGGCATTGGTCCGTCGCTCACCTGTCAGAGTCAGTACGCCAATGGCTACACCGGAAACAAGGAGTACGTCAGCGCCCGCCGCACCCAACGAGTACAGGCAGATCCTCAACGGATCTGAACGCTCGGCCGATGCGCACCAGCGCTGACACCTTGACCGCGGAGCCCCCGCCCCGCGCGATGGCTACATTTTCGGCTACATGGAGGCGGTCAAGGGGTCCTGCGCGCTCTCAGGACGACACCGACCACGCCTCTCACCTGCTGTTTTACCTGTCGGGCTGGCGGGATTTGAACCCACGACCCCTTGACCCCCAGAAGAAGGCACGCCGTCCGTCGACATCGACGCAAGTCGCTGAACTGCATGTTCACCACCGGGCCGACCCGAGTCGACAGCCCCCGACACCACTGGTCGAGGCCGAGTTGGTGTCAATTCTGGTGTCACTTCCGCCGTCGCGGTTGGTGTCAACCAGCCCTTGAAGGTGGCTGGGCTTACGCGGCGCTGGTGTCGGCGCTCTGCAGGATGAGTAGGTCGTTGCCGAACACGGCCGAGATCTGGAGGTGACCCCCGATTGCCTGCACGTAGCGAGCGATGACGTCCACTGTCGACACCTCGCCCCGCTCGATCTGGGAGACCCTGCTCTTGGTCACGCCCATCCGCTCGGCCACCTCGGCCTGCGTCAGCCCCAGGCTCGTGCGACGTTCCGCAAGCCGATGCGCATCGATGTAGGCCTGATTGCGCTGACGCGCCTCCGCGACGGCCACATCACCCCCAAGCTCCTGGACGACGCCAGCACGAAGGTCGGCCCACTTCTTGGTCGCCATCACTGCTCCTCCTCTCCACGACGTTCCTCCAGATAATCCGCATACAGCCGCTCCGCCTCCGGGATCGCTGCGGTGTACCACGGCTTCCAGTTGCCCGACTTGTCCCCGCCGATCAGCAGGATTGCCGAGCGCCACGGATCGAAGACGAACAGGATCCGGATCTCGCTACGGCCAGCCGACGCTGGTCGGAGTTCCTTCAAGTTGTGCAGCTGAGAGCCTTTGATGCGGTCCACCAGCGGTCGCCCCAGATTGGGTCCGGCTGCGGCGAGCCGGTCAATCGCATCAGTGATCAAAGCCTGCGAGGAGCGATCGAGCGTGCCGAACCAAGCGAGGCACTCGTCGGTGACCAGGATCTCCCACTCCTCCACCCCCAAAGTGTAGCAAATGCTACACCCGGACTCGCCAGGTTGGAGTCACGGGCGGCCGCCACGGGAGCAGATTTCGTGGGGCTTGTGCTCGAGGCGACCCATAGAGTTGGCGAATGACGGACATAGCGCACTTCCTTCTGGAACGAATCGAAGAGGATGAACAGATCGCCCGCTTCGTCGCTGCGGACTCCCCAACCGACGAGACTCGCTACACCATGTGGGCAACGCCCTCCTCACTCGACCCGGATCAGCTGGTCGTAGCGGTCGACTACCAACGAGTCCTGGCCGAGTGCGCCGCCAAGCGACGCATCGTGGAGGCCTACCTCGAGGTGGTCGACCATGACTCCCCGATGTACCTGTCGGCTGGCGACTACATGGAAACAACTGTTCGAGAACTGGCTTCCGTGTACGCCGATCACCGCGACTACCTCGACGACTGGAGGGACTGACCGCCCGCAACAGCGCCCCACTTCAGATCGGGCCTTTTGTGTGGCGTCAACCGCCATGCGGTCAGAATCGCGCTATCTGAGGAGACAAGAAGATTGAACTCGCCCGCGCGGACCTTCACGCCCACTCTACGAAGCAAGCACGCGCCAACTCGGGCTGTTATGGCGCCGCTGACGACCCTCTGCAACAGGTAAGAGGGTCTTTGGTGTCAAATGCTGGTGTCAGACGACCCGAAACGCTCACCAATCGACGAGTATGAACACAGGGGCAAGCCGCTGACCTGCTGCTTTACCTGTCGGGCTGGCGGGATTCGAACCCACGACCCCTTGACCCCCAGAAGAAGGCACGCCGTCCGTCGACATCGACGCAAGTCGCTGAACTGCATGTTCACCACCGGGCCGACCCGAGTCAACAGCCCCCGACACCACTCGACTGGGCTCAGTTGGTGTCAATTCTGGTGTCAACTTCAGGGCCGCCGTTGGTGTCAACCCGACGGTGACGGTCGCTGGGATGGTCCTTGTTCTGTCGATGCCCCGCGCCGCTGAACGCCCAACGCTGAGACACTGGAGAATGGCAATACGAAGGAGATACCCGTGGCGTCCAACGTGACCCCGCAAGGACCACCCCCTCTCCGTGGCCCCGCAGCAGGCCCACCATTTCCTCCCGCTTCACGACTTCGCGCCGGCGCCTGGCTCCTCCTTGTGACTGCTCTGCTACTCGGAGTGGGGTATCAGTTGGCCCCGCTGCGGAACAGTCCCGTCGATCTTCTTTGCTCCAACCAGAGGCACATTCCCACCGAGGTTGGCCACCCCAGCGTCGACCTGCTCGATGCCCGCTACTCCGTGGCGCCGGTTCGATTGCGCTGCACCTGGTCGATACCCGGGGCAGCAGAAACCACCACGCGCACCTACCTGATGAACATCGGCGTGGACGCCTTGGCCCTCAGTGCCCTCCTCGGCTCCGTCGCACTGGGTGTCAGCAGCCGCCTCGCACGGCGGCGCTACGACCGCGAAAGCGGCCCTGCTTGAGTCGAAGCCGGGTGCAATCTGGGGTTGGCCTTCGGATCGCCGCAATCCTGTGGCTCGTGATCCCGCCCGGGGAGCCTGATATCATCAGATATCTACCATGAGGAGGGGAACCATGCCTGACGTACTGATCCGTAACATCCCCGCCGCCGACCTGGAACGGCTGGACGAACAGGCCCGACGCCACGGCCTGTCGCGCACGGACTTCCTCCGACGCCAACTGCACCAACAGGCCATCCGCTCGCTCGACAGCGTCGCCGTCTCCGACTTGAGCACGATGTCCGACCTGCTGGCGGACCTCGCCGACCCCACCGTCATGGACGAGGCGTGGACGTGACGGTCTGGCTGGTCGACAAGTCAGCCCTGGCCAGGATGGGGCACAGCCCCGATGCCGCCGAATGGGCCAGCCGGATCGAGCGCGGTCTGGTTGCCATCTCGACGGTCACCCGACTGGAAGTCGGATTCTCAGCGCGTTCCGCCGAGCATCACACTCAAGCGATGAAGCTGCCTCCGATCGCAGCCATGCCCGTGGAATACCTGACGCCAGCCATCGAGGACCGAGCGGTGGAGGTCCAAGGACTGCTCGCCGCCCGCGGTCAGCACAGGGCGCCGTCGATCCCTGACCTGCTGATCGCCGCGACCGCCGAACTCACCGGGCGCACCGTCCTTCATCTCGACAAGGACTTCGACCTCATCGCCCAGATGACAGGGCAACCCTTGCAGCGCATCGAGACCTGACGCTCACAGCCAGCGTCATGAGCGGACGAGGGCTTCGGCAAGCTCGGCGACGTCACACGACATGGTCGCCGAGGCAGTGTGCGACGTCGAGCATGTCCTGGGACCTTCCACCTCGACACATGACCGCCCGGAGCGGCCTAGCCGCGACCGGACGGTGGCTCGTAAGGACACGCCTTGGCGCTGTCGCGGACTTGGACCCCTTGCGACAGGTAAAGGGGTCATCTGGTGTCAGAGTCGGTGTCAAACGACCCGAAACGCCCCCACATCCACGCGCCTGTCCAGTCGAACGGACCTGTGACCTGCAGTTTCATCCTGTCGGGCTAGCGGGATTTGAACCCACGACCCCTTGACCCCCAGATCAAGGAATGGCATCCACACCCGTCCGGGTGAGTATGTCACCGCAGGTTACGGCCACTTCACCGACACCCTTCGACACCTCCGAACAGGGTCGAACGGTGTCTCATGGCTACATTCTCGGCTACATGAAAGAGCTTGGCGAAGCTCAATCCTCGTCGGCTTCAACCGCGCGGCGCACCTCGAGGACCCGGCGCACAAAGTCCGGGAGTTCCAGCAGCGCGGCGGTGTGAACAACCTCCAGGTCGATGCCCCAGTAGCCGTGCACGATCCGGTTGCGCAGGGCAATCGGCGCGCGCCACGGCACGTCC
>RZYE01000336.1 GCA_009930425.1 Actinomycetota bacterium
GCTGGTGCTCCAGCTTCGCGCGGAGGGGTTGTCGGGGCGTCAGATCGCCGCGCAGGGCATGTCGCGGCACAGTGTGGCCGCGGTCATTGAGGCCGCTGACCGGCAGGGCATCGGTTGGGACGACGTCGCCGAGTTGGACGAGGCTGCGGTGTATGAGCGGTTGTTCCCGGGCCGGGGCGAGCATGAGAGCGTGTACGCCCAGCCGGACTGGGCGTTGGTGCACCGTGAGTTGGCGCGGGTCGGGGTGACGCTCAGGCTGCTCCACAGCGAGTACGTGGATCGGTGCCGTGGTGAGGGTGCCCCCGCGATGGGGTATGACCGGTTCTGCAAGAGCTACCAGGGGTACGTCCTGGTCAGCGGGGCCGCTTCCCGGGTGGGGCACAAGGCGGCCCAGACGGTGGAGGTGGACTGGTCCGGCCCGACGATGGCGCTGACCTGCCCGGTGAGCGGGGCGCAGACCCGGGTGTACTTGTTCGTGGGGTGTCTGCCGTTCTCCCGGTATGCCTTCGTGGAGCCGGCCCTGGACATGCGGCAGGACACCTGGCTGCGGGCCCACGTGGCGATGTTCGCCTGGTTCGGGGGTTCGGTACCCCGGATCGTGCCGGACAACTTGAAGACCGGGGTGATCTCCCATCCGAGGGAGGGGGAGGTGGTCCTCAACGACGCCTACCGGGAGTTGGCCGCGCATTACTCGGCGGCGGTGCTCCCCGCCAGAGTGAAGCGCGCCAAGGACAAGGCCAGCGTAGAGAACACGGTCGGCAATATCGCCACCTGGGTGATCGCCGGGCTGCGGGACCAGCAGTTCGCCACGCTGGCCGAGTTACGGACCGCGGTCTACGGGCGGGTGAACGCGTACAACCGGGAGGCGTTCCAGAAACGGCCCGGGTCCCGGCAGTCCGTGTTCCTGGCCGAAGAGCAGCCGCTGCTGCGGCCCCTGCCGGCGGTCCCCTTCGAGATCAGCCGGTGGGTCTACGGGCGGCGGGTCGGGCGCAACGGGCACGTGGTGTGGGAGAAGAACTTCTACTCCGTCCCCTACCGGTACATCGGCCGGGCCGTGGACCTGCGGGTCACCGATACCACCCTGGAGGTCTACGCCGGGCACCAGCGGCTCACCAGTCACCTGCTGGCCCCGGTGGGCGCCTTCAACGAGTACCACACCCACGCGGGGGACCAGCCCGACGGGTCCCGCTACCAGCAATGGGACGCGAACCGGGTACGGGAATGGGCGGCCCGGGTCGGACAGAACACGGTGATCGTCGTCAATCGGATCTTCGAATCCGTACCCGTGGACGAGCAGGGCCTGGACGCTGCCCTGGCGGTGCTGCGCCTGACCCGCCGCTACTCCGCTGCCCGGGTGGAGGCGGCCTGCGCCATCGCGTTGGCCTCCCGGGTGCGTTCCCCCCGGTACGCGCACCTGCGCCCGATCCTCCAGACCGGGCAGGACCGCACCGGACCAGGATCGGTTGCCCCCACCTCTCCACCGACCGGGTACGTGCGCGGCTCCGACTACTACGCCGGAGGGAAGCGATGAGTCGCCTGGACTCGGAGACCAAACGCAAGCTCCGCGAGATGCAAGTGCCCTTCCTGGTGACCGCGATCGAGGCGCAGGACGAGGCCCTGACCCTGGGAATGGTGTTCGAAGAACGGCTCAAGCTCGCCGTGGACGACGCCCACGCCACCTTCACCCACGCCAAGGTCGAAGGCCTGATCCGCCGGGCCGGGCTGCGCTACCCCAACGCTGACCTCCGCCGACTCGACCTGATCGAACAGCGGGGACTGGACCGTGGAATCATCGCCCAACTCGGTACCTGCGCGTTCATCACCCGGCAGCAGAACGTGGTCTTCCAAGGGTTCACCGGGTCGGGGAAGTCCTACCTCGGCTCCGCCCTGGCGAAACAGGCCTGCCAGCACCGGTACAGGGCGCACTACATCCGCATGCCCGACCTCGAGGAGACCTGGGCCGCGGCCCGGGACAGGCCCGCCGGGAAGGAGAAATGGCTGCGGAAGTACGCCGCCTTCACCCTCCTCGTGATCGATGAATGGCTGCTCGACCCACCCGACGACACCATCCGCTCCATGCTGCTCGAACTTCTCGAACGCCGCTACGACGCCACCTCGACCGTGTTCTGTACCCAGTACGCGAAGAAGGACTGGCACCAACGCCTCGGCTCGGGAGTCCACGCCGACGCGATCATGGACCGCATCGTGCACAACACCATCTGGATCGAGACCGGGGGCACCAACATGCGCGAGCACCTCGCCATCAACACCCCATAACCCCAAGCCGGTGAGCGCCCGGATCGT
>RZYE01000052.1 GCA_009930425.1 Actinomycetota bacterium
GTTGTTGAAGGCCTGCTGGAAGTAGAACTGCGAGACCGGGGTGACGGACGTGCCGAAGCCGCCCTTCATCACGCACTCGCCCATGTTCTTCGCGATCTCGTCGTAGCGGTCCATGAGGCCGTTGTCGCGGAGCATCTGGGTGTTGGCGGTGAGTGCGCCGCCGGGCATGGGGGACAGCGGGATCAGCGGCTCCACTGCGCGGGCTTCCGGGGGCACGAAGTAGTCCTTCATGCACTCCTTGAAGACCTCCTCGGCCTCGTACACCTTGGCGGGGTCGATGCCGAGGGTGTACTCGGTGCCGCGCAGGGCGTGGTACATCGTCATGACGTCCACCTGGCACGTGCCGCCGGAGACGGGGGCCATGGAGAGGTCGATCTGGTCGGCGCCGGCGTCGAGGGCGGCGAGGTACTGCGCCACGCACACGCCGGCGGTGTCGTGTGAGTGGAAGACGATGTGGGTGTCGGCGCCGAGCAACTTGCGCGCCCGCTTCACCGTCTCGTGGACCACCGCCGGGGTGGTGGTGCCGGAGGCGTCCTTGAAGCACACCGAGCCGTACGGGATGTCCGCGTCGAGGATGTCCCGCAGCGTCTTGAGGTAGAAGTCCGGGTCGTGTGCCCCGGTGACGCCCTCGGGGAGGGACATGAGGGTCACGCAGACCTCGTGGCGGGCGCCGGCGTCCACGATGGCCTGTCCGGAGTCAACGAGGTTGTTCACGTCGTTCAGCGCGTCGAAGTTCCGGATCGTGGTGATGCCGTGCTTCGCGAACAGCTTGGCGTGCAGGCGGATGATGTCCCGGCTCTGCGAGGTGAGGCCCACCACGTTGACGCCACGGGAGAGGGTCTGGAGGTCGGCGTCCGGGCCGGCGGCGGCGCGGAACCGGTCCATCATCTCGAAGGCGTCCTCGTTGCTGTAGAAGTACGTGGACTGGAAGCGGGCGCCACCGCCCGCCTCGAAATGGGTGAGCCCGGCGGCTGCGGCGGCCTCGACCGCGGGAATGAAGTCATCGGTGAAGACACGGGCTCCGTAGACGGACTGGAAGCCGTCCCGGAAGGCCGTGATCATGAAGTCAACCTTGCGTTGCGGCATGTCTCGTCCCTGTCACTTGTGGAGGTGGGCGGCGGCGATCGCGATCGCGATGGCGGTATCGTCCGGCGCGGGGCGTGGGCGCGGGGGAGGAGGCTCCTCTGCGGGGAACCACCGCTGGATGGCGCGTGACATCGCGGTCGTGGAGAACGCCATCAGGCCGAGGAACGCGAAGGCAACCAGCATCCCGGCAAGGGTGAGGATGAGGCCGTCGGAGATCACCCGTTCAGCCTACGGGCAGGTGAGAGCGCCGGGCGGGACTTCGCCGCCGGCACGGGAGCCCCGCGGCGAGCGCGCCGGCGGATCGCGCGGCAGGATGGGCCCATGGTCCTCCTCGACCTCGTCGCCACCTCCTCCGCCGTGGCCGCCACGCGGTCCCGGCTGGAGAAGCGTCGCCTCCTCGCGGCCGCGCTGCGGGCCGCGGACCCCGACGAGGTCGAGGTGGTCGCCTCCTTCCTCTCGGGCCGGATCCGGCAGCGGCGCACGGGGATCGGGTGGCGCGGCCTCGCGGACCTGCCACCCGCGGCGCCGTCGTCGTCGCTCACGCCCCTGGAGGTGGACGCCGCCCTCGAGCGGCTCTCCCGGCTCGCCGGCCCCGGGTCGCAGGAGGCCCGGGCCCACGCCGTGGCCGGACTGTTCTCCCGCGCGACGGCGGACGAGCAGCGCTTCCTGCGCGGCCTGATCACCGGCGAGCTGCGGCAGGGGGCGCTCGACTCGGTCCTCCTCGACGCCGTCGCCGAGGCTGCGGAGGTCCCGCTCGCCACCGTTCGGCGGGCCGCCATGTTCAGCGCCCTGTCCGGCCCCATCGCCGCGGCCGCCCTCCGCGGGGGCGCGAGCGCGCTCGCTGACTTCCGCCTCGATGTCGGCCGTCCGGTGCGCCCGATGCTCGCCGCCTCCGCCCCGGACGTGGACGCGGCGTTGGCGGGACTGGTCGGTGAGGTGGCCGTCGACGGGAAGATCGACGGCATCCGCCTCCAGGTCCACAAAGAGGGCGACGATGTCGCCGTCCTCACCCGCTCGCTCGACGACATCACTGGGCGCGTCCCCGAGGTGGTGGACCTCGTCCGGGGTCTCCCTGCCAGGGCGCTGATCCTGGACGGCGAGGCGATCGCCCTCGGCCCGGACGGGCGGCCCCGGCCGTTCCAGGAGACCGGCTCGCGCACCATGAGCCGGGACGCCGGCGCACTCCGCGAGACCGTGCCGCTCACGCCCTTCTTCTTCGACATCCTCCACCTCGACGGTCAGGACCTCATCGACGCTCCCGCCGCCGAGCGGTTTGGCGCCCTCGCGGCGGCGGTCCCGGCAGGCGCCCTCGTGCCGCGGCTGGTGACCGCGGACCACGCAGCGGTGGCGGAGTTCTTCGCCACGATGCTGGAGCGCGGCCACGAGGGCGTGGTGGTGAAGGACCTGGCGGCCCCCTACGACGCCGGCCGCCGGGGTGCGGCCTGGGTGAAGGTGAAGCCGCGGCACACCCTCGACCTCGTGGTCCTCGCCGTGGAGTGGGGGAGCGGGCGCCGCACGGGACTGCTCTCCAACCTCCACCTCGGGGCGCGTGATGGCGACGGCTTCGTGATGCTCGGCAAGACCTTCAAGGGTCTGTCGGACGAGATGCTGGCCTGGCAGACGGCCCGGTTCCTCGAGCTCGAGACTGCGCGGCACGGATACGTGGTGGAGGTGCGGCCCGAGCAGGTGGTGGAGGTCGCGTTCGACGGCGTCCAGCGCTCCTCCCGCTACCCCGGCGGCGTGGCCCTGCGGTTCGCCCGCGTGCTGCGCCACCGCACGGACAAGACCGCCGCCGAGGCCGACACCCTTGAGGCCGTGCTGGCGATCGCGGGCGTTGCCGGTCCCACCTGAGACGGGTCTGGGACCTTGGTCCCGAAGTTGCTACACTCGCGGCCATGGACCTCACTCACGCGCAGCGGAAGCACCCCGGCTTCCCGATGTGCGGGTGCATGCCGATGAGCTGTATGCGCTGTATGCGCTGTCGCTGAGGCGACCGCCCCAGCGACTCACCGGCCCATACCCCCACGCGCCAGAGGAACCGCCATGGACAACCGCATCGATCCACGTGGCCCGCGCTTCGCCGCCGCCGTGACCTCCGTCCTCCTCATCCTCGCCCTCGTCCTGGGCCCGCCGTGGGGCCTCCTCCCGCTGGGCATCCAGTTCCTGGCGTTCGCGGCGGGTGCGCTGCTCGGCGTGCACCGGCAGCCGTGGGGGTGGGTGTTCCGCCGGTTCGTCCGCCCGCGGCTCGCGGCCCCGGCCGTACTCGAGGACCCGCGGCCGCCCCGGTTCGCCCAGGCGGTGGGGCTCGGGTTCGCCGCCGTCGCCCTCATCGGTGGCCTGCTCGGGGCCACCCCCGTCCTCCTCGTGGCCACCGGCTTCGCCCCGGTGGCCGCCCTGCTCAACGCCGTGTTCGACTTCTGCCTCGGCTGCGAGGTCTACCTCCGCGTCCAGCGGCTGCGCCGGCGCAACCTGGCGGTGACCCCGTGACCGGGGCGATCGTGGCCGGGATCGCCGTTCTCCTGGCCCTCGCGTTCGGACTGTACCGCCGCCTCACGGACGGGAGGGCCCGCGACCTGGCGGGCACGGACCGCCTGACCCCCGGTGACCTGGGCGCCGACCTCGGCCCGCACGCCACCTTCGTCCAGTTCTCCACCGCGGTCTGCGCCCCGTGCCGCGGCACGAGGGCACTGCTGGGCACCATCGCCGGGGCCGTGGCCGGCGTGGTCCACGTGGACGTGGACGCCGAGTCCCGCCTCGAGCTCGTGGACCGGTTCGACGTCACCCGCACCCCCACGGTCCTCGTCCTCGACGGCACCGGGACGGTGCGGCACCGCATCGTCGGGGCGCCCCGCAAGGCGGAGGTGCTGGAGGTGCTGGAGGGCCTCGCGGCGTAGGGGCGCCGTGGGACACTGCGGCCATGACCGCGAGCTTCCTCTCCGCCTACTCCCACGGCTTCGTGCGGGCGGCCGCCGTCACCGTCCCGGTGGCACTGGCCGATCCGCACCGCAACGCCGCCGCCGTCCTGACACAGGCGAGGGCCTGCCACGGCGACGGCGTCGCTCTCGCCGTGTTCCCGGAACTCGGCCTCTCGGGGTACTCGGCGGACGACCTGTTCCTCCAGGACGCGCTCCTCGACGCCGTCGACGCCGCGTTCTCCACGCTGGTGGCGGCTTCGGCAGATCTCCTGCCCGTCCTGGTGGTGGGCGCACCGCTGCGGCAGGGGAACCGGCTGTACAACTGTGCGGTCGTCCTCCACCGGGGACGGGTGCTCGGCGTCGCGCCCAAGTCACTGCTGCCCACCTACCGCGAGTTCTACGAGCGGCGCTGGTTCGCGCCCGGTGACGATGTCCACGGCGAGTCGATCACGGTGGCGGGCCAGCAGGCGCCGTTCGGGACGGACCTCCTGTTCGCCGCCGACGACGTGCCCGGGTTCGTCCTCCACGCGGAGGTGTGCGAGGACCTGTGGGTGCCCATCCCGCCGTCCGCGGAGGCCGCGCTCGCGGGTGCCACCGTGCTCGCCAACCTGTCCGGCAGCCCGGTCACCGTGGGAAGGGACGCCGACCGCCACCTCATGGCCCGCTCGGCGTCCTCGCGCGCGCTGGCCGCCCACGTGTACGCCGCCGCCGGGCTGGGGGAGTCCTCGAACGACCTGTCCTGGGACGGGCAGACCATGATCCACGAGAACGGCCGCCTCCTCGCCGAGGGTGAGCGGTTCGCCCCGGTGGCGTGCCGGACGGTGGCCGACCTCGACGTCGACCTGCTGCGGCAGGAGCGGCTCCGCCAGGGGACGTTCGACGACAACCGCCGCACCCACGCCGCCGCCCTCGCCCGTTTCCGGACGGTGCCCTTCCACCTCGCTCCGCCCGGTGGCGACATCGGCCTGCGCCGGCAGGTGGACCGGTTCCCGTTCGTGCCGGACGATCCGGCCCTGCTGGCACAGGACTGCTACGAGGCCTTCAACATCCAGGTGTCCGCGCTGCAGCGGCGGATGGCCTTCATCGGCTCGCCGAAGCTGGTCATCGGTGTCTCGGGCGGGCTGGACTCCACGCACGCCCTCCTCGTGGCGGCCCGCGCGATGGACCGGTTGGGACGGCCGCGCACGGACATCCTCGGGTTCACCCTGCCCGGGTTCGCGACCTCCGAGCACACCCGCGCCAACGCCTGGGCGCTCGGCGAGGCCCTCGGGATCACGTTCGAGGAGATCGACATCCGGCCCGCCGCCCGGGAGATGCTCGCGCGGATGGGTCACCCCTTCGCCGCCGGGGAGCCGGCCTACGACGTCACCTTCGAGAACGTCCAGGCCGGGCTGCGCACGGACTACCTCTTCCGGCTCGCGAACCAGCGCCGCGGCATCGTGGTGGGCACGGGGGACCTGTCCGAGATGGCGCTCGGGTGGATGACGTACGGCGTGGGCGACCAGATGTCCCACTACGCCGTGAACACCGGGGTGCCCAAGACCCTCATCCAGCACCTCGTTCGGTGGGTGATCGCCTCCGGCGAGTTCGACCAGCGGGTCGGAGAGGTCCTCACCTCCGTCCTCGACACCCGGATCTCGCCGGAGCTGGTGCCGGCGGGCGAGGAGGGCCCGCAGAGCACGGAGGATGCCATCGGCCCCTATGCGCTCCACGACTTCGCGCTGTACTGGGTGCTGCGCCACGGGATGCGGCCCTCGAAGATCGCATTCCTCGCCCACCATGCCTGGCGGTCCGCGGAGGCGGGCGCCTGGCCTCCCGGCTTCCCGGACGACGGCCGGTACGCCTACGACCTGCCCACCATCCGCCGCTGGCTCGAGGTGTTCCTCCGGAGGTTCTTCGGCTTCGCGCAGTTCAAGCGCACGGCCCTGCCGAACGGCCCGAAGGTGATGGCCGGTGGGGCGCTCTCCCCACGCGGGGAGTGGCGGGCTCCGTCCGACGCCGGCGCGACCGCCTGGCTCGAGGAGCTCGAGCGGGCACTTCCCTCCCCCGAGAGCGGGGAGTGGGTCTAGTCTGGACAGATGTCAACGCTCGTGCTCACGGCGATCGGCGACGACCGGCCCGGCCTCGTCGACATCCTCTCCGGCGTCATCTCCGACCACGGCGGTTCGTGGGAACGCAGCCGGATGGCCCGCCTGGGAGGCCGGTTCGCCGGCATCGTCGAGGTGGACCTCCCCGAACAGCAGGTGCTGGGCCTCCGCCGTGCGCTGGCCGACCTCGGTGAGGTGGGCACCCTGCAGGTCACGGTGGCCGGGTCCGGTGACAGTGCGTTGCCCGAGGGGCCGCGGGTGGGGGTGCAGCTCATGGGCAGCGACCAGCCCGGCCTGCTCCACGCGGTCACGAGCGTCCTCTCGGACGTCGGCGCCAGCATCGAGGAGCTGTCCACCGCGCTGCGGGACGCGCCGATGGCCGGCGGGACCACGTTCGAGGCCATGGCCACGGTGGTGCTTCCCGACGAGGCGGCGATCGAGGACCTCCGGCGCGGCCTCGAGGACCTCGCGAGCCACCTGATGGTGGACATCGAGCTCACGGACTGAGGTCATTCCCGAAGACCCTCTCCCACAGGTCCATGCCGAAGCTCGTGGGAAGCGGGTCGCCCGGGACCACCCGGAAGGTCCGCGAGCCGTCCGGCGCGCGATCGGCGCGCAGGAAGAGGACGTCGTTGCGCCCCTCGTCCGTCAGGGCGCGGCTGAACTCGGTCAGGTGCGTCACCATCGCGACGCGCACCCCGCCCTCGATCAACCCCTCCACGATCTGGTGGGCGATCCGGGACCCCTCCCGTTCGTTCGTGGACGCGAACGACTCGTTGGAGAGCACGAGGTGCCCCGGGGCGGACCGGTCCACGATCGCGCCCATGCGCACCAGTTCCTCGCGGAGCTTGCCGCTGCGCAACCTGTCGTCCTCCTCCCGCCGGAAGTGGGTGTGCACGCGCCCCACGACGGACACCCGCAGGTTTGCCGCCCCCACGAACATCCCCGCCTGGGCCATGACCTGGGCGAGGCCCACGGCCCGCAGCAACGTGGACTTCCCACCCTGGTTGGCGCCCGTGACCACCACGGCGGCCCGCCCGTCGGCCTCGAGGTCGTTGCCCACGACGGCGCTGCCGGAGCGCACCGCGAGGCCGACGTCGTAGAGCCCGTGCGCCGTCAGCTCGCGGCCGGCGGGCCGCGGCTCGGGGATCGCCGTCGGGAGCCCAAGGTCCCGGAGGTGACCGGCGAGCGCGACGCACCCGGCGAGGAACGCGGATTCGCGGCGCAGCTGCGCGAACGTCGCGAGCACCTGGTCGGACGAGTGGGCGAGGGCAGTCGCCACGGGCCGGAGCCCGCGCTCACGCAGTTCGGTGAGCGCCTGGCCGCCGGCGGTGTCGGTGGGCGGCACGGCGACCGTGGTCTCGTCCGACCGGGGCTGGCGGCCGAGCCAGGACCGGCGGGCGGGCTCGAGCGCCGTGAGCACGTACCCCGTGCCACGGCCGGTGGGACCGAGGTGGGCCGTCATCACCACGTCCGGATTGGACAGCTGGCCGAGGTGGGACTCGACCTGGCCGAACCACTCCTCGGGCAGGGTACGCCTCACCTCCTCGGCCAGTCCGCGGAGGCCCGCTGACTCCAGGGCCGGCCCGTGGGTGGCGGCCCACCGGCGCAGCGCACGGAGGGGATCCAGGAGGGCGCGCATCAACGCCACGGACCGCCCGAGCACGGAGCTGGGCTCCGAGGAGATCCACCAGCCGCGTACCCGGGACTCCGCCCCGGTGGCATCGGTGGCGATCCGGTACAGCTCCCGGACGGCGTCGGGGTGCGTGAGGGCGTCGTGGAGCACCTCCTGGCGCCAGCCGATGGCGGCCAGGTCGGTGAGGGGGCGGAGGAGGACGTCGCGCGCGACATCGCGGAGGAAGGCGTCCCCGCCTGCCATGGCGCCGACGACGTCGTCGATCCCGAGGTCGCGGGCGAGGTCGGCATCCCCGGGGTCGAGCTCCCGGGTGGGCAGGGCAGTCCCCTCGGGGGTGAGCAGGTGGATCCTCATCGGGCGAGCCTCCGGCGCAGCGAGGCGCGGTCGAGGCCCTCGGCCACGGCGAGGGCCTCGGCCCAGGTGGGGCCGCCGGCGGACTGGCGCACCACCCGGAAGGTGCGGACCGAGGGGTCTGCGGGGTCGACCTGGCTGACGAGGCTGGCCACGCCGGGCACCTCCGCGAGCTCGGTCAGGAAGGTCACCCAGATGCCGCAGCACCCGAGGGCGAGGACGCGGTCCAGCGTGGCCCGCGACAGCTCGACGGCGTCGGCGACCGTGGTGGAGGCGAACACCTCGTTGAGGATGAGGAGGCTCCGCGGCGTCGCGGCGTCGAGGATGTCGCGCAGCCGGACGAGGTCGTCCTCGAGGGCGCCACGCTGGTCCGCGAGGTCCTCGGTCCGCCCGAAGTGGGTGAGGACCCTGTCCGGCAGGGGGACCGTGGCGTGCTCCGCCGGGACCGGCAGTCCGAGGGCGGCGAGGTGGACGATCGCCCCGACCATCCGGGCGAAGGTGGTCTTCCCGCCCTGGTTCGGCCCGGTCACCACCGCGATCCGCTCATCCGCGAGGTGGAGGTCGTTGGCCACGAGCTCGCCGTGGCGCTGGATCGCCAGCGCGGGGTCGTGGGCGCCGACGAGGTCGATCGCCCGGTCGGCGTCGACCTCGGGCCAGCACACCGGCAGGCCGGACGCCCGCAGCCGATCGGCGAACTCCAGGCCGACGAGGTGGAACTGCACCTCACGCTCCGCCGCGAGCAGCGAGGCGTCCACGAAGTCCGGGTGCTCCGCGATGAACCGCTCCAGCAGGGCGAACGGGCGCGGGAACAGCCCGGCGACCCTGTCCGCGATCGCCTCCTCCACGTGGTCCATCCCGGCGCGCTCGGTCGCGTGGCCCGCACGGGGCCGCTCTCCGCGCCGGAAGCCGGCGAAGACGGCCTCGATCTCGGCCGCGTAGTCGCCCTCGGTGCTGGTCGCCCGGCTGACCTCGACACGGTCGCCCGCGACGTGCAGGACGTAGGCGATCCCGTCGACGGCGTCGCGCACCTTCGCGCTGTCCGCCGCCAGCCGCCTGAAGTCCGCGGAGCCGGCGAGGGCGGTGACGCTCTCGGCGAGTGCGCGCAGGGCGCGGGAGGTGGGGTGGGCGGACTCCAGGGCCGCAGCGAAGCGCTGGACGGTCGCCACCCAGGTGGTCGCCGCGTCCAGCACGGTCACGCGGCGCTGGACGGGATGCTCGAAGCCGCCTGCGCTCCTCAGGGCGTGCCGGACCCGGCGGACGCCGTCGGAGAAGTCCCGCACGGCGCCCCCGAGGTCGGGGCGGTCGAGGTCCCGCATGGCCTCCTGGCGGTACGCCACGGCGTCGACGGTCTCGAGCGGCTTCCAGAACCACTCCTCGAGGTGGTACTCCGCTCGCCCGGCGAGCAGGGTCGCCAGCACCCGGTCGAGGGCGAGGTCCGCGATCGACGGCGGCGCCGTGGCGGGCACGTCCACGCGTCCGCCGGGCGGGTGGAGGAGGCTCGTGGCGGGGTCCACGGCTCAACCGTACCGGTGCGTCACGCGCCGGGCTCCCCGGGTGTCCGCGGTGGGGTCTCGGACGCCTCGTGGTCCGCGCTGCCACGGAGGTGGATCTCCACGTGTCCCAGCGGGATGTCCTCGTAGGAGGCCGGATCGCCGATCGGCTCGAGGTGGGTGAGGACGATCAGTCCCGGCACGGCCTCGCGCAGCTCACGCTCCACGTCCTCGATGAAGGCGTGGCCACGGTGGACGGTCCAGTCGTCCGGGACCAGCACGTGCACCGAGGCGTACCGCTCCCGGCCGGAGACGCGGGTCTGCAGGCCGTGGAAGTGGGTCTGGTCGCTGGTGTGGCGGCGGAGGATCTCGGTGATCCGCTCGTTCTCCTCCTGCGGGAGGGTGACGTCCAGCAGGCCACGCATCGACTCGATGAGGAGCCGGATCCCGGTGACGATGATGTTGATGCCGACAGCGAAGGCCACGATGGGGTCGAGCCGCTCCCACCCGGTGAGCCACACCAGGCCGACCCCCACCAGCACGCCCGCGGAGGTGACCACATCGGTCATCAGGTGCTGCCCGTCGGCGGTCAGGGTGAGGGAGCGGTACCTCCGGCCGGCGCGCAGCAGGACGAGGGCGGCAGCCCCGTTGACGATGGAGGCCACCACGGAGATCAGGAGGCCGATCCCGACGTTCTCCAGCGGGCGCGGGTTGATGAACCGCTCCACCGCGGTCACCAGGATCACCGCGGCGGCGACGAAGATCATCATGCCCTCGATCGCCGCGGAGAAGTACTCCGCCTTGGTCCGGCCGTAGGTGTAGCGCTCGCTCGCCGGCGCGGCCGCCACCGTCAGCGCGATGAGGGCGACCACCCCCGCGACGAGGTTCACCACCGACTCGGCGGCGTCAGAGAGGAGGCCGACCGAGCCGGTCATCAACCAAGCGGCAGCCTTGAGCGCGATCGTGAGGACCGCCGCTCCGATGGACAGCCACGCGAATCTGGTCAGGTCCCTCGCTTCTGGCACCGGACCATTCTAGGGTCAGCCGAAGTCCACGCCCTGGGCGAGCTGCACCACCCCGGAGTAGTTGATGGTGTTGGTGGATCGCCGCATGTAGCTCTTCCAGGCGTCCGAGCCGGACTCCCTCCCGCCGCCGGTCTCCTTCTCCCCGCCGAACGCCCCGCCGATCTCGGCCCCCGAGGTGCCGGCGTTGACGTTGGCGATGCCGGTGTCCGCGCCGTCCGGGGCCAGGAAGCGCTCGGCCTCCGCCTGGTCGGAGGTGAAGATGCCGGCGGACAGCCCCTGGCTGACGCCGTTGTGCAGGGCGAGCGCCTCGTCGAGGTCGGAGTAGGTGAGGACGTAGAGGATCGGCGCGAAAGTCTCCGTGAGGACGAT
>RZYE01000337.1 GCA_009930425.1 Actinomycetota bacterium
GCGAGGGAGGAGATCCGGGTCTCCACCACCTCGAGGCCGGCGATCGCGATGCGGGCCGCCAC
The DNA here is from genome assembly GCA_009930425.1 of Actinomycetota bacterium. Lineage (GTDB taxonomy): Bacteria > Actinomycetota > Actinomycetes > Actinomycetales > Actinomycetaceae > UBA1383. Next base: position 63 of record RZYE01000337.1, read on the forward strand.
CTCGTCCGCGAGCTCGCGGGCCACGAGTTCGGTGGAGCCGCGGAGGCTCTCCTCGCCGGGGCCGGCATTGTCGTAGGGGTGGGTGGTGGCCACGTGCCGGAGCGCGGACTCGGACTGCACTGCCACGAACTTGTCGTACTCCTCGACCGCGAACACGGACTTGGCCGTGTCCGCCACCTGCCACACCACGATGGCGGCGATGTTGACGGGGTTGCCGTCCGCGTCGTTGACCTTCAGCTCGTTGGTCTCGAAGTTCCGGACCTTGACCGAGACCTTCTTCTTGGAGGTGAAGGGCACGGTCATGAGCAGGCCCGCGCGGCGGATCGTGCCGATGTAGCGGCCGAAGAACTGGATGACCTTGGTGTCGCCGGGGCTGATGATCGTCAGGCTCGAGAACATCACCATGGCGAGGAGGAACAGGACGACTCCCACGGTCATGCCGAGCCCGCCGCCGGTGCCCTCGTCGAGCGAGATGCCGGACGCGATGATCAACCAGATCGATCCGGCCGTCAGCGCGAGCGCGGCGAAGAAGGCCAGAATCCCGTCGATGTACCAGGCCTTCCGCTCCTCGATGTCCACCCGCGCGCCCTCACGGCCCACGGGCCGGCCGGCGGGGGCTCCGCCGACGGAGTCGCCCTCGGCGTCGGTTGCCGGGGCGGGGATGTGCTGGCTGTTCACGGTGGTGTCCTTCCACGAGTAATTCGATAGCAAAATGATATCAGATTGACGGCGGTGCCGGATGCGGCCCCACTGCCACCTGCCTATCCTGCTGTGCATGCCCACCGTCCACGCCCGTACTCATGACCTGTACGTCACCGTCGATGGCCCCACGGACGCTCCGGTCCTTCTCCTGTCCGGTTCCCTGGGCTCCCGCCTCGAGATGTGGGACCGCCTCCTGCCGTACCTGACGCCCACCCGCCGGGTGGTGCGCTACGACCTGCGCGGTCACGGCCGCTCCACCACCCCGCCCGGCGACTGGACCGTCACAGACCTCGCGGACGACATCGCCGCGATCCTCGACCACCTCCAGATCGAGCGCGCCGACCTCGCCGGCATTTCGCTCGGCGGCCAGACCGCCCTCGCCTTCGCCCTCCGACACCCGGACCGGCTGGATCGCCTGGTGGTCGCCAACACGGGAGCGCGGATCGGGAGCGTCGAGTCCTGGACGGACCGCGCCACCACGGTGCGCGAGCAGGGGCTCGAGGCCATCGCGGACACCGTCATCGACGGCTGGCTCACCCCACCCTTCGCCACCGCCCACCCCGCGATCCGTGCGGCCCTGCGCGAGTCCTTCCTCGCCGCGGACCCCGCGGGCTACGCCGCGTGCTGCCTGTCGCTCGCCCACACCGACCTCCGCCCGCAGCTCGCCGAGATCGCCGCGCCCACGCTCGTCATCGCCTCGCCCGGGGACAAGGGCACCACCACCGAGGTGCTCCGCGTCATCGCCGACGGCGTCCCGCACGCCACGTACGCCGAGGTCCCGGGCGCGCACCTCACCGCCGTGGAGTCCCCGGACGAGTTCGCGGCGGCGGTGCTGGCACACCTGGCCTGAGGCCGCGCCGGCCAACCCCGTCCGCTACCGGCCGGCGTCCGCCGACAGCTGTCCGATCGCCGCCTCCTGGACCTTGGTGAACCGCGTGAAGGGCGTGGCCTCCACTCGGCCGGCCCGCCCTCGCGCCCACGTCCCGACGACCACGCCGCGGTGCACCACGGTCGCCTTGAACATGCCATTCCTCCCCGGCACCACGGTCTCCGCCCACTGCGCCGGCAGCGTCGCGGTCCGGTCGGCGTATCCGAGCAGCAGCTCGTCGAACCCGGGGAGCAGCATGAGCGCCTCGGCATCACGGCGGTGGTCCGCCAGCAGGTCGGGCGTCGTTGGGTCCATCCAGTGCTCCACGCCGTCGACGACGGCGCGCCCCAACTCCCCGGACACGGCCGCCAGGCCGTGCCGCGCCGTCGTCAGGGGCAGGCCGGTCCAGCGGGCGAAGTCCTGGACGGTGGCGGGGCCGTGGCTCCGGAAGTAGGACTCCGCCCAGCGCGCCACGGCCTCCTCCGGTGCGAGGTGGAGCGGGTCCGGGATCCACTCCTCGTACGGGGCGAAGTGTTGCTCCCCGGGGCGCGTGGGGTGCGGCGGTCCCTGCACGATGACCTCGCGGATGGCGAGCAGGTGGAGCAGGTGGTAGGTCCGTCCCTGGACCTCGCCGGCGCCCACGGGTTCCAGCACCTCGACGAGGT
>RZYE01000338.1 GCA_009930425.1 Actinomycetota bacterium
CGAGATCCGCCGGCGGCTGGAGGAACAGGAGATGGAGGAGACCCTCCGCGTCCACTGGGCTGCGGAGAAGGACGAACGCGGGCGAGGACAGGGGCGTGGACGTGAGAGCCGCGGATCCGGGCACCTGGCCGGAGTTCCCGAGGAGATGAGCTCATGAGCACGACCATCCTGGTGGCGGTCAGCGATTCGCCCGCCGCCTTCACCGCCGCCGAGGCCGCCATCGAGCACGCCGCGCGACTGGGCGCGCGGGTGCGCGCGGTCTCCGTCCTTCCGGAGGGCGGACCGGACAAGCGACTGAAGGATTACGACGCCCGCGCGCCGCGGCGGGAGGCGGACGTCGCCGTCGTGCTGCGGCACGTGACGGCGATGGGCGAGGCTGCCGGGGTGGTGGTCACGGGCGTGCGACGGCGGGGCCGGGTGGCGGCCGAGATCCTCGCCGAGGCGCGGGAGTGCGGCGCGGACATGATCGTGATGGCGCGGGTGGACCGGCCCGGGCACGCCATCCCCACGATCGGCAGCCACACCCTGCGCGTGCTGGAGTTCACCACCGTTCCCGTGCTCGTGGTGCCGTTGGCGTGAGGGTCCACGCCCCGCACGTGGTGTGACTGCGCTCCGCGCCGCGGCGCACGAACCCGCACGTGCGGAGTCAGTGGGCGGACACGCGACCGGCCGGGCCAGTGTGCCTGGCCCGGCCGGTTTCGAGGGAGAGGATCCTCGAGTTCCTGTCAGTTCGTGACGGTCAACGGTTGGTGACGGTCAACGGTTGGTGACGGTCAACGGTTGGTGACGGTCAGTCGGTCGCGGGGTCGCGGAGCTGCTCCTGCACGCCGACTCCGTCGCCGTTGCGGAAGCCGCCGGCCCGGTTACCGTCGCCGTTGCGCGGGCCGTTGGCCTTGCCGTAGCCGTTGCCCTGGCCGTTGCCGCCCTGGCCGAAGCCGGGTCCGGTCATCTCGGCCCAGTGGTCGGCGAGCCACTCGGCCGCGTCCTCGCTCACGTCCCCGACGGCGGCGAGGACCCGTTCGCGGTGCTGCGCACGCAGCGCGGTCATCTCGGCGCGATAGGCCTCACGGCCGTCCGGGTCCGGGTTGGCCCGCCACTCCTCGCGGAGCTGGGTCATCGCGGCCTTGTGGTCCGCCTCGAGCTGGTCGACGCCGGCCTCCTCGATGGCCTCCTTGACGTAATCCGGGGCGTCGCAGTCCTGGTTCTGCTGGCGCGGCGGCGTCCACGTCTCGCTCTCGGTGGTCTCGGGCTCGTCCTCCTCCATCGGGCCGGTAACGGCGTACGCCCCGACCGGAACGCCGATCGCGACGGCCACCGCACCCGCCAAGAACGCCCTCTTCAATGTGGTGCTCATGGTGTCCTCCTGTTGCTGCCCGGGAAGGTCCCGGATGATCACAGTCTTCGCGGTGAGTGTGATGCCTCTGCCGATGCGTTCATGAAGCCCTTGTGAAGGTTCGCCGGTGCCGCGCGCGGATTCGGCCTCCCCCTCGCCTTGGCGGGCGGCACTGGTGCGGCCTGCACAGATCCTCGCCTTCGTCACCAAGGCGAGGATCAGAGTCGATGGAGAGGTGTGCGATCCTCGCACTCGACCCCCAACCTCGCCTTGGTGACGAAGGCGAGGATTGCGACAGCAGCGCCGCCACCCCGCGGGACTGAATGGCGGCCCTGCCGTCCCCGTGACACGACGACGGCGGGGCGGGCCGCCGTCGTCGTCGCGCGACCTTCGGCGCTGGGTCAAGCGGAGACGGGCGCAGCCGGCGTGCCGAGAGAGCCGCCACCAGAACGACGGCGCCCAGGCCCGTCATCACCGAGATCCGAGGATCCTCCGAGGTGAAGATGGAGGGAATGAGCAGGATCAGCGCGGCACCGGAAAGGGCCGTCAGCACCACGGACGCGACGAACAACTTCGTTCGGGACACAAGTCTTCCGACCCCCTGCAGAATTCGGATTTCGTCTCGTCCATGTACGGCACCGAACAGGCCGCACAGACACCGCCAGAGTCAGCGGTGCCGATTCACGATATCGAGACTCTGGAATCTGATCCTTGTCTTCGTCGGCACGCTCCTGCCATGTCAGTAAACGGACAATCGCGGATCCGCTTTGGAATCCACGCTGAGGGAGGGCCAGAACTGGACCCACGTCGTCACACGGCGGACCTCGTGGTCCACTGATACCGCGGCGCGGTGACTGTGGTGGGGCGCCGCCGTCGTAAGGTGTGCGATGTGCGAATCGACCCCCGCAACGCCTTCTACTGGCACGCCTTCTTCCTCGCGGTGACCACCAGCTTCACCGAGGT
>RZYE01000339.1 GCA_009930425.1 Actinomycetota bacterium
CCCCTGTTTCGAGACCTGGAGGCGGGCTCCTCGGGTGATGACGTCCGACGGCTGGAGGAGTTCCTCGCCGGCATCGGCCTCTTCGAGGGCACCGCTGACGCGAAGTTCGGTGATGAGACCGGTGTCGCGGTGCGGGCCCTGAATGACGCCAATGGGTGGGGTGCGGCCGGGTCGCGCTTTGATCTCGGTTCGGTGGCATGGATCGGACCTGGGCCGACAGTCGTCGGTGAGGTGGTGGCACGGGTGGGAGATGCTGGTGCGTCGGTGTTGTTCAGTACGCCTGAGAGAACGATCGCGATCGCGGTCTCCCATTCCGGTGGCAGCACGGCCCTTCCTGAGGGTGATGTGGTGCTGGAGGTCGGCGACGTCTCGGTTCCCTACGTCCCCGGATCTGGCCGCATCGACGATCCGGACTCCGTTGCCGCTGTCGTGGCGGAACTCGCTGGAGCTGGGCAGGGGGCCGGACGTGTCCGGCTCGCCGAAGCACGGAGGGTCAAGAGCGTGCCCGCGACCGCGGTCATCACCGACTCGGATGGCACGGTCTGCGTCCTGCCGGACGTGGGGATGGCCCCGGTGGTGATCACTCCGATCGGTGGCGGAATCGGTACGGTGGACCTCGACCCGGACACGGACCTCAACTCCGTGCTCGCCAATCCCACCGACGTGTTGGACGAGTACGCGTGCGATTGACCGCCAGCGGCATCAACCACGGTTTCGGATCACACACCGTGCTCGACAACGTTGACCTCGAGGTCTCCCAAGGAGACTCCCTCGCCATTGTCGGACCCTCCGGATCGGGGAAGACCACCCTGCTGTCGATCCTGGGTGGGCTGGTGACACCACGGCGTGGCACGGTCCGCGTCGACGGCGCCGCCCCGGCGCGCGGTCTGCTCCGTGACCACGTGGCTTGGATCCTGCAGACCGCCAACGTCCTGCCGGACCGGACAGTGGTGGACAACGTCGCCTTGGGGGCTCTCAGTGAGCGGATCACGAGAGCGAAGGCCGAGGATCGAGCCCGGCAGACGGTAGCCACGGTAGGGCTTTCGGAACTGCATACGATGCCTGTCCGCCTCCTCTCTGGTGGGGAGGTGCAACGCGTCGCCATTGCCCGGGCACTGGTGGGGAACAGGCCCTTCGTGATGGCCGACGAGCCGACGGGTCAACTCGATGCCCGGACAAGCGCCCGTGTCATGGAAGCGCTCTTCAAGGGAGTGCGGGAGCGTGCGTTGGTGGTCGTGACACACGACGTCGAACTGGCGGCGATGTGTCAGCGGGTCCTGGAACTCCGCGACGGCACAGTCCACGAGGTCACCTGATGGACTGGCGGTGGGAAGCAGCCATCTCGGAGGGCTGGCGCAACTGGGTCTCAGGCCGCTGGGTCTCGATCATCGTGACCCTCCTCGCGATCGTGGCCGTCGCGCTCCCCGCTACCGCCGATGCGCTGGTCACGGCGCGAATCGCACGGGCCGAACAAGTCTGGATCGACTCCGGTGGCCGTGTCCTGATCGCGACGAACGAACTCCGAGGCGTGGACGCCGCACTGTGCGAACGACTGCGACTGACCCCGGGAGTGACCGCCGCAGCAGCAGTCACCCGCCTACCCGACCTCGTCGGAACCGCCGTGGCACCAGGCGCCGACCTGTCGGTCACCACCGCCACCGCCGGGATCTCCGGACTGTTGAGACTCGCCCATCCCATCGACGGCATCGTCATCGGACAAACCATCACCGACCGCATCGGCGCCGGAGAGTCCGTCACGCTGCTCCCCCGCCGGAACCTCACGACGACGGGGGACCCCACGTCGGGTCCAACCACTGTCCCAGCCGGGCCCTGGCACGTGTCGGCAATCGCCGACCTCTCCGTCCTCGGCGAGGCCTACGCCTACGGTGTCATCCTGCCCACCATGGCGCACGGCCCCGCCGATGCCTGCTACATCCGCGCCGCACCCGGGCAGACCAACGCCCTGCGAGATGCACTACCAGCCATCTTCGGATCCACGATCACCGCACCAACCGTGGTCGAGGACCGGCTCATCGGGGGAGCCTTCAGCAGGGACTACGTCGTGGAATACCGAGAACGCCCGACAGCCTGGCTGGCAATCGCCTCCGGCGCGGCACTCGGCGCGATGTGGCTCCTGCTCCGCTGGGTCCGACGCGGGCAGGACAGCCTCTACGCCACCGTCGGGGCAGGAACCCGAACCCGCGGCCTGATCCGGATGACGGAATGGGCGCTGACCCTCGCAGTCGGCACCATCCTGGGCCTCGTGTCAGCGACCTGCGTGGTCATGATCACCACC
>RZYE01000004.1 GCA_009930425.1 Actinomycetota bacterium
CGCTTGGTGCGCGGCATGCCGAGCTGGTCGAAGAGGACCTCCTGGAGCTGCTTCGGGCTGGAGAGGTTCACCTCGCGGCCGATGACGGCGTACGCCTCCCGTGCCGCCGCCATCACGCGGCTCGCGAAGTCCTCCTCCAGGCCGCGGAGGAACGGTTCGTCGACCGCGATCCCCGTTGCCTCCATGTCCTCGAGGGTGCGCTGCACGGGGAGTTCGAGGTCGGTCAGGAGCGAGGCCGCACCCCGCTCGCGCAGGTCCTCCGCAAGCCGGGAGGTCAGGTCGAACACGGCCCCGGCCCGTGCGAGGGACTCGGCACGCTCGGCGAGGTCGAGCATGCCGTCGGCCTGGCTCGCCGCGAGCTCCCGGCCGAGGTGGCGGCTCACGAGGTCCGGCAGGTCGTAGTTGCGCTGCCCCGGGGAGCACAGGTAGGCGGCGAGCGCGGTGTCGAAGGTGACGCCGTCCAGCGCGATCCCCCGACCGCGTAGGCCGTGCCAGGCGGCCTTCGCGTCGTGCAACGACTTCGGGGCGGGCGAGGCGAGCCAGGCCTTCACGGCGGCGACGTCGTCGCCCTCACCCGTGAGGTCCACGCTCGCCGCCCCGGCGGCGTCGGCGAGCGAGACGCGCCAGGCGTCCGACCGGTTGCCGACGACGTCCACCGCGACCACGCCCCGGGCCGCCGCGAGGAATGCCGCGACGTCGTCCGTCTCGTGCCGTTCCACGGCCTCCACCTCCGGTCCTGCGTCCCCTCCCCCGGGCAGGACGCCGAACACCCGGTCACGCAGGACGCTGAACTCGAGCGAGGTGAAGAGGTCCTCGATCGCCTTCCGGTCGCCGGGGCCGCGGTGCAGGTCGTGGGCTCGCACCGGGAGGTCGAGGTCGGTCAGGAGGTGGTTGAGGCGGCGGTTGCGCACGACGTCGGCGAGGTGGGCGCGGAGCGACTCGCCGGCCTTGCCGGGGACCGCGTCCACCGCGGCGATGAGCCCGTCCAGGCCCCCGTACTGGCCGAGCCACTTGGCCGCCGTCTTCGGGCCCACGCCGGGGACGCCGGAGAGGTTGTCCGAGGACTCGCCCACGAGGGCGGCGAGCTCGGGGTAGCGGCCGGGCCGCACGCCGTACTTCTCCTCGACGGCATCGGGTGTCATCCGCGTGAGGGTGGAGACGCCACGGACCGGGTACAGGACGGTGACGGCGTCGTCGACCAGCTGGAAGGTGTCCCGGTCTCCGGAGACGATGAGGACGTCCATCCCGGCCGCGGCCGCCTCGCGTGCGAGGGTGGCGATGACGTCGTCGGCCTCGTAGTTCTCCTTGGAGACCTCGACGAGGCCCATGGCCCGGATGGCCTCGCGGATGAGCGGCACCTGGTCCCGGAAGTCCTCCGGCAGGGCGTCGCGGGTGCCCTTGTACTCCGCGTACTCCTCGGTGCGGAAGGTCTGTCGTCCCACGTCGAAGGCGACGGCCACGTGGGTGGGTTCCTCGTCGGCCAGGAGCTTGACCAGCATGGAGAGGAAGCCGTGGATCGCGTTCGTGGCCAGGCCGGAGCGGGTGGTGAAGTTCTCCACGGGGAGCGCGTAGAAGGCCCGGAACGCCATGGAGTGCCCGTCCACGAGGAGGAGTCGCTCTTTCGTGTTCACACTGCCACCCTAGATCCCATGGACGACAGCCACGACCGCGCCGCCGCGCTCAACGCCGCCTCTCCCGGCACCCTCATGGAGCGGATGGGCATCGAGTTCCTCGAGGCGCGACCCGGCAGGGTGGTGGCCCGGATGCCCGTGGCCGGCAACACCCAACCCTACGGACTGCTGCACGGGGGGGCGTCGGTGGTCCTTGCGGAGACGGTGGGCTCGATCGCCGCAGGGCTGCACGCCCACCCGGGGACCGCCGTCGGGACCGAGGTCAACGCATCCCACCACCGGGCGGTGCGTTCCGGGCACGTGACGGCCACCGCCACCCCCCTGCGGGAGGGGAGCACGGTGGCCACCTACGCCATCTCCATCGTCGACGACGACGGCGAGCTGGTGTGCACGGCGCGACTCACCTGCTCGGTGCGCCGCGATGCGACGGAGTTCAGGCGTTCCCGACCTGCTCGATGACGGCGTCGGCCACCTCGCGCATGGTGAGGCGCCGATCCATCGAGGTCTTCTGGATCCAGCGGAACGACTCGGGTTCGGACAGTCCCATCTTCGACATCAGGAGTCCCTTGGCGCGGTCCACCCGCTTCCGCGTCTCGAAGCGCTCCGCGAGATCCGCGATCTCGGACTCCAGCGAGACGATCTCCTGGAAGCGCGAGACCGCGATCTCCAGCGCGGGCAGGAGGTCGGACGGCGTGAAGGGCTTGACCACGTAGGCCATCGCACCGGCGTCGCGGGCCCGCTCCACCAGCTCCGTCTGCGAGAAGGCGGTGAGCATGACGACCGCGCAGGTGCGGTCCTTCATGATCCGCTCCGCAGCCGTGATCCCGTCCACCTCGGGCATCTGGACATCCATCACGACCACGTCGGGTTCGAGCTCCGCGACCAGCTCGACGGCGGTCGCGCCGTCCCCGGCCTCCCCCACGACCTCGTAGCCCGCCTCGGTCAGCGACTCCACGATGTCGAGGCGGATCAGTGGCTCGTCCTCGGCCACGACGACACGCCGGCGGGGTGCGGTTGCGTCCGCGGCGTCCTTGGCCTCGTCCTTGCCCATGGTTCCCTCATTTCCTCGATGACAGTGCTCCCGGCGGGATTCGAACCCGCACACCTTTCGGCGCCGCATTTTGAGTGCGGTGTGTCTGCCAGTTCCACCACAGGAGCCGCGGAGTCAAGGTTACCGGCCCACGAACCGTCCCGACCCCACCCCGCGGTGACGTCGGTCACCCTAGCGGCGGATCCCCTTCGACGTCTCCCCCACCTTGTGGATGCGGATCGAGTTGGTGGTGCCGACCATGCCGGGGGGCATGCCTGCCACGACGACGACCCGGTCGCCCTCGTCCGCGAGGTGGTTCTCGCGCAGGCGGTACTCGACCTGGTCCACCATGTCGTCCGTGTGCGCCACCTCGGGGGCGAGGTAGGTCTGGACCCCCCAGCTGAGGGCGAGGATGTTCCGGGTGGACTCCAGCGGGGTGAACGCGAGCAGCGGGATCGGCGAGCGGAGGCGGGACATGCGCCGTGCGGTGTCCCCGGACTGGCTGAACGTGACGATGTACTTGACCTCGAGCATCTCCCCGATCTCGGCGGCCGCCTTCGTGATCACGCCGCCCCGCGTGTGCGGGGAGGAGGTCAGTGTCGCGATGCGGTCCCCGCCACCCTCCTCGGTGTTCTCGATGATGCGGGCCATGGTGCGAACGGCCTCGATCGGGAAGTCGCCGACCGAGGTCTCGCCGGACAGCATCACCGCGTCGGCCCCGTCGAGGATCGCGTTGGCGCAGTCGGACGCCTCGGCACGGGTCGGCCGTGGGCTCGTGATCATCGACTCCAGGACCTGGGTGGCCACGATGACGGGCTTGGCGAAGCGGCGGGCGACGTCGATGGCGCGCTTCTGGACGAGGGGAACCTGCTCGAGGGGAAGCTCGACGCCGAGGTCCCCGCGCGCGACCATGATGCCGTCGAACGCGTCGACGATCTCCGTCAGGTTCGACACGGCCTGGGGCTTCTCGATCTTCGCGATCACCGGGGCGAAGCGGCCCTCCTCGGCCATGATCGCGTGGACGTCCTCCACGTCCCGCCCGGAGCGGACGAAGGACAGGGCGATGACGTCCGCACCCAGGTTCAGGGCCCACCGCAGGTCGACCTTGTCCTTCTCCGAGAGCGCGGGAACGGACACGGCCACGCCGGGGAGATTGATGCCCTTGTTGTTCGACACCGGACCGGGAACCTCGACCTCGGTGCGGACACGTGGGCCGTCGACCTCGACGACGCGGACGGCGACCTTGCCGTCGTCGATCAGGAGGAGGTCGCCGGGGGAACAGTCACCCGGAAGCCCCTTGAACGTGGTGGAGCAGATCTCCTTGGTTCCCACGACGTCCTCGGTCGTGATGGTGAACTCGTCACCGATCGCGAGGTGGTGGGGCCCGTCCTCGAAGCGCCCGAGCCGGATCTTCGGACCCTGGAGGTCCACGAGGACGGCGACGGCGCGGCCCGCCTGACGGGCGGCGTCGCGCACGTTCTGGTAGACGCGCTCGTGACCGCTGTGCTCGCCGTGGGACGCGTTGATCCGCGCCACGTCCATGCCGGCGTCGACGAGCGTGCGGATCTGTTCGGGCGACTCCGTGGCCGGTCCGATGGTGCATACGATCTTGGCTCTGCGCATGGGTTCATCCTAGGTGTGGGCGGGTCGCGGCCGTGGGTGGTCAGGCGAGCAATTGCATGGTCGTCGCGGCGATGGGCGACGGGAGTTCTGTCGAACCGCGCAGGTACCGGTCCACGGAGGCCGCCGCCGAGCGGCCCTCCGCGATGGCCCAGACGATCAGCGACTGGCCCCGGCCCGCGTCGCCGGCCACGTAGACGCCGGGGACGGCTGTCGAGTAGTCGTCGGCCCGCCGGACCCGGCCGCGTTCGTCGAGCTCGAGGCCCAGCTGCTCGACGACTCCCGCCCGGGGAGTTCCCGTGAAGCCCATCGCGAGCAGCACGAGCTGGGCGTCGAGCAGCCTCTCGGTCCCCTCCAGTGGAACGGGGCGTCCGCTGGACATGTCCACCTCGGTGAGGCGCAGGTGCGTGACCTGCCCCTCCGCCCCGAGGAACTCGGCCGTGTTCACCGCGTACACCCGCTCCCCGCCCTCCTCGTGGGCGGAGGAGACGCGGAAGGTCATCGGGTAGGTCGGCCAGGGCTGGGACGGCGGCCGCTCGTCGGACGGACGCGGCATGATCTCGAGCTGCGTGACCGATCGTGCGCCCTGCCGGATCGCGGTGCCGAGGCAGTCCGCGCCGGTGTCACCGCCACCGATGATGACGACATCCTTGCCCTCCGCCGTGATCTGGCCGTCCACCGGCTCCCCGAGGGACGCCCTGTTGGACTGGGGCAGGTACTCCATGGCCTGGTGGATCCCGTGGAGCTCCCGGCCGGGGACCCGCAGGTCGCGCGGGATCGTGGCCCCCATCGCGAGGACCACGGCGTCGTACCGCTCGAGGAGGTCCTGGCCGGTGAGCCCATCGGACCCGACGTCCACCGACGTGCGGAAGATGGTGCCCTCCGCGCGCATCTGGTCGAGCCGCCGGTCGAGGTGGGCCTTCTCCAGCTTGAACTCGGGGATGCCGTACCGGAGGAGACCACCGATGCGGTCGGCACGCTCGAACACCGCGACCGTGTGCCCCGCCCGCGTGAGCTGCTGGGCGGCGGCGAGCCCGGAGGGACCGGACCCGATGACCGCGACGGTCCTGTCGGTGAGCTGGTCGGGCAGCTGCGGCTGGACGAGGCCACGCTCGAAGGCGACGTCGATGATCGACTTCTCGACGTTCTTGATGGTCACCGGAGGCTGGTTGATCCCGAGCACGCACGATGTCTCGCAGGGTGCCGGGCACAGCCGGCCGGTGAAGTCCGGGAAGTTGTTGGTCGCGTGGAGCCGCTCGATGGCCTCGTCGAACCTGTCCCGGTACACCAGGTCGTTCCACTCGGGGATGAGGTTGCCCAGCGGGCAGCCGCTGTGGCAGAACGGCACGCCACAGTCCATGCACCGGGACGCCTGCCGGGCGAGGACCGCCGAGTCCTCCTCGCGAACCTCGTAGACCTCCTTCCAGTCCCGGATGCGCACCGTGACCGGGCGCCGCTCGGGCAGCTCACGCTGCCGGTGCTTCAGGAATCCGCGTGGGTCAGCCATTGGACGCCTCCATGATCGATTCCCACACCTCGGGTGCGGCGATGTCGAGCCCCTCCTCCGCCGCCCTGGCGAGGGCGGCGGACACGGCGGCGTACTGCCGCGGGAGCACCTTGGTGAACCGGTCCGCGAGCCGGCCCTCGTCGAGCATCTCTGCCGCGTTGTGCGACTCGGTGAGCTCCAGGTGGCGGCGCAGCAGGTCCGCGAGGATCTGCTCGTCCTCGCTGTCCGGGCGCTCGAGGAGGAGATCCCCGGCGGCGAGCGCCTGGGCGTTGACCCGGGACGGGTCGAGGTCCCGCACGTAGGCCGTACCACCGGACATGCCGGCACCGAAGTTCCGGCCGGTGTCCCCGAGCACCACCACGGTGCCCCCGGTCATGTACTCGCAGCCGTGGTCGCCCACGCCCTCCACGACGATCGTGGCACCGGAGTTCCGCACCGCGAACCGCTCGCCCGCCTGGCCGCGCAGGAACATCTCCCCACTGGTCGCGCCGTAGCCCACCACGTTGCCGACGATGACGTTGTGCCGGGCCCAGAAGTGGGATCGGCGATCGGGCCGCACGACCACCCGTCCGCCCGAGAGCGACTTCCCGACGTAGTCGTTCGCGTCGCCGAACAGCCGGAGGGTCACGCCGGGCGCGAGCACCGCGCCGAACGACTGTCCCGCCGAGCCGTGCAGCGTGATGTCGATGGTGTCGTCGGGCAGCCCGCGCGGCCCGTGGCGCCTGGTGACCTCGTGCGAGAGCATCGTCCCGACCGTTCGGTTGACGTTCCGGACGCCCCGCTCGATGGTGACGCGCTCCCCCTGGTCGAGCGCCGGCCGGGCGAGCTCGATGAACTCGTTGTCGAGCGCGGCCTCGAGGCCGTGGTCCTGCGAACGGGCACAGTGGGCGAAGCCCCCCGGCGCCGGATCGATCTTCTGGAGGATGGGGGCGAGATCGAGCCCGGACGCCTTCCAGTGGTCGATCGCACGGCGCGTGTCCAGCAGGTCGACCTGTCCGACCGCCTCCTCGAGCGAGCGCAGGCCGAGGGACGCGAGCAGCTCTCGCACCTCCTGGGCGATGAACTCGAAGAAGCTCACCACGTACTCCGGCTTGCCGTTGAAGCGAGCCCTGAGCTCCGGGTTCTGCGTGGCAACGCCGACCGGGCAGGTGTCCTTGTGGCAGACCCGCATCATGATGCAGCCCGAGACCACGAGCGGCGCGGTGGCGAAGCCGAACTCCTCCGCGCCGAGGAGCGCGGCCACGACGACGTCACGGCCCGTCTTCAGCTGGCCGTCGGTCTGGACCACGATCCGGTCACGGAGGTTGTTGAGGACGAGGGTCTGCTGGGTCTCGGCCAGGCCGAGCTCCCACGGCGCGCCCGCGTGCTTCAGGGAGGTGAGCGGGCTCGCCCCGGTCCCGCCGTCGTGGCCCGAGATCAGGACGACGTCGGCGTGGGCCTTCGAGACACCGGCGGCGACCGTCCCGACCCCCACCTCCGAGACGAGCTTCACGTGGATCCGCGCCGCCGGGTTGGCGTTCTTCAGGTCGTGGATGAGTTGCGCGAGGTCCTCGATCGAGTAGATGTCGTGGTGCGGGGGCGGCGAGATGAGGCCGACGCCGGGCGTCGAGTGCCGGGTGCGGGCGACCCACGGGTAGACCTTCTCGCCCGGGAGCTGGCCCCCCTCGCCGGGCTTCGCACCCTGCGCCATCTTGATCTGGATGTCGTCGGCGTTGGTGAGGTAGTCCGCGGTCACCCCGAAGCGCCCCGAGGCCACCTGCTTGATGGCGGACCTGCGCTCCGGGTCGTGGAGACGGTCGGTGTCCTCGCCGCCCTCCCCGGTGTTGGACTTGGCCCCGAGCCGGTTCATGGCGATGGCGAGCGTCTCGTGGGCCTCGGCCGAGATCGAGCCGTAGCTCATCGCGCCGGTGGAGAACCGCTTGACGATCTCGCTGACGGGTTCCACCTCGTCGATCGGGATGGGAGTCCGGCCCCGGAACTCGAGGAGGCCGCGCAGCGTCATGAGCCGCTCGGACTGCTCGTTGACGCGGGAGGTGTACCGCTGGAACACGTCGTAGCGGCGCGTGCGGGTCGAGTGCTGGAGGCGGAAGATCGTCTCGGGGTCGAACAGGTGGGGCTCCCCCTCACGCCGCCACTGGTACTCCCCGCCGATGGTCAGCGTGCGGTGGGCCGGGGAGATGCCCGACGGCGGGTACGCCGTCGCGTGGCGGAGCGCCACCTCGCGGGCGAGGACGTCGAGGCCCACGCCCCCCAGCGGGGTCGGGGTCCCCGTGAAGTACTCGTCGACCAGTTCGCGCGACAGCCCGAGGGCCTGGAACACCTGGGCGCCCCGGTAGGACGCCACGGTGGAGATGCCCATCTTGGACATGACCTTCAGGACGCCCTTCCCGAGCGCCTTGATGAGGTTGGCGACCGCCTTGTCCTTCGGCACGGTCACCACGCCCTCGTCCACGAGCCTCTCCGCCGACTCCATGGCGAGGTAGGGGTTGACGGCGGCGGCACCGTATCCGATGAGGAGGGCCACGTGGTGGACCTCCCGGACATCGCCGGCCTCGACGACCAGGGAGATCCGGGTGCGGGTGCGCCGGCGCAGGGTGTGGTGGTGCACCGCGGACAGCAACAGCAGGGAGGGGATCGGGGCGAGTTCCGCACTCGAGTCACGGTCGGAGAGCACGATGAAGCTGACGCCGTCCTCGATCGCGGCATCCACCTCGGCGAAGATCTCCTCGAGTCGCCCACGGAGCGCGTCGGCACCGCCGGACACGTCGTACAGTCCCTTGACCTTGATGGCCGAGAAGCCCTTGTTGTGACGGTAACGGGCCACGTGGACGACCTTGGCCAGTTGCTCGTTGTCGAGCACCGGGAAGCCGAGGACGAGCTTGCGCGCATGTTCCGGGCTGTCCTCGAGGAGGTTCGGCTCCGGACCGATCACCGCGTCCAGGGCGGTGACCAGTTCCTCGCGGATCGCATCCAGCGGCGGGTTGGTCACCTGGGCGAACAGTTGGCTGAAGTAGTCGAACAGCAGCCGGGGCCGGGAGGAGAGCACCGCGATCGGGGTGTCGGTGCCCATCGAGCCGAGCGCCTCCGCACCGGTCTGCGCCATCGGCGCGAGGATGATGCGGAGCTCCTCCTCGCTGTAGCCGAAGGTCTGCTGGCGGCGGACGACCGACGAGGGAGAGTGGGAGACGTGCTCGCGCTCGGGGAGTTCCTCGACGCGGAGGAGGCCTGCCTCGAGCCAGTCGGCGTACGGGTGCTCCCCGGCCAGGCTGGCCTTGATCTCCTCGTCCTCGATGATGCGGCCCGCGCCGGTGTCCACGAGGAACATCCGGCCCGGCTCGAGCCGGCCCTTGCGGACCACCGACTCCACCGGGAGGTCGAGCACACCGGACTCGGATGCGAGCACGACCAGCCCGTCGGCGGTCACCCAGTAGCGTCCTGGCCGCAGCCCGTTGCGGTCGAGGACCGCGCCGATCACCGTACCGTCGGTGAAGCTGATCGACGCGGGACCGTCCCAGGGTTCCATGATGGTCGACATGTACTGGTAGAACGCGCGCCGGGCCGGGTCCATGGCGTCGTTGTTCTGCCACGCCTCCGGGATCATCATGAGCATGGCGTGCGGCAGTGGACGGCCCGCGAGGTGCAACAGCTCCACGACCTCGTCGAAGGACGCCGAGTCGGAGGCTCCCTCGGAGTTGACGTCCCCCAGCGAGGACAGGTCGCCGAGCGCCTCCGACTGCAGGTTGCCCTGCCGGGCCGCCATCCAGTTGCGATTCCCCCGCACGGTGTTGATCTCCCCGTTGTGGGCGAGCATCCGGAACGGCTGGGCCAGCGGCCAGGACGGGAACGTGTTGGTGGAGAAACGGGAGTGCACCAGTGCGATCTGCGAGGCGAAGCGCTCGTCGTTCAGGTCCGGGAAGAACTGGCGGAGCTGCGACGTGGTCAGCATGCCCTTGTAGGAGATGGTGCGGCTCGAGAGCGAGGCGAAGTAGACGCCGAGATGGTTCTCGCACCGTTTGCGGACCCTGAACGCACGGCGCTCGAGGTCGAGGCCCCTCGCCCCGTCGGGGGCGTGCAGGAAGAGCTGCCGGAACACCGGCATGCAGTCCCTCGCCATGCGTCCGATCATCGAGTCGTCGAAGGGGACGTCCCGCCACCCGACGATCCCGAGCCCCTCCTCCTCCACGATCCGCTCGATGGCGCCGACAGCTCGTGCCCGCTCGGCCCCGTCGCTGGGGAGGAACGCGATACCGGCCGCGTACCCGCCCGGTTCGAGGTCGAACCCGGTGACCGCGACCAGGAACTCGTGAGGGAGTTGGGTGAGGATGCCGGCACCGTCGCCGGAGTTCTCCTCGGCACCCACGGCCCCGCGGTGGTCGAGATTCGCCAGCGCGGTCAGGCCCGCCTCCACGATGTCGCGGCCGGCGTGGCCACGCAGGGTGGCGACGAAGGCGACGCCGCACGCGTCATGCTCGTAGGCGGGGTCGTACAGACCGGTTGAGTGTTCTCCGAGTGCCATTCCCACCATGTCCTTGCCGGGAATTCCTTCCCACCGTGGTTGACGGGACGCCGTCGGCCCGAGTCTGTCCTGTTCTCCCTTTGCCCGCAGTTTGCCAGATCCAGTGGCTGCGCCGGTTGCCGGCGTCCAGAATCTGGTCCCGAGGATCTCAGCCGCCTCCGTGACCGCCGTCATCCGGTGCGCTGGATTCTACAGGCGCGCTCGTGGCGCCTGTCACATCGTCGAGGCCGCGACCGGGCAGGTGGATGGGGTCCGGCTCGTCCCTCCGGCGGCGGAGCCAGACGAACAGGGCAGCGGCGACGAGGAACACGAGGATGGAGGTCCACACGTTGAGCCGCAGTCCGAGCACCATCTCCGCCTCGTCAACGCGGAGCATCTCGATCCACACGCGCCCGAGCGTGTAGCTCATGACGTAGAGCCAGAACACCCGGCCGTGCCCCAGGCGGAACCGCCGCTCCGCCCAGATGAGGAAGACGGCCGCGAGGAGATTCCAGACGATCTCGTACAGGAAGGTCGGGTGGAAGAGCGTGCCGGAGGGGTAGCCGCCGACCAGGTGGGCGTCGTCGATCTCGAGACCCCAGGGAAGGGTGGTCGGCCCACCGTACAGCTCCTGGTTGAACCAGTTCCCGAGCCGGCCGATCGCCTGGGCGACGAGCAGGCCGGGCGCGAGCGCATCGGCGATCGGCGGCATCCTGAGTCCGTACCGCCGGGCGGCCAGCCAGGCTCCGACCGCTCCGAAGGCGATCGCCCCCCAGATCCCCAGCCCCCCGTTCCAGATGGCGAAGACCTTCCACGGGTCGCCGTCGGGGCCGAAGTAGGCGTCGGGCGAGGACAGGACGTGGTAGATCCGGCCACCGATGATCCCGAACGGCACCATCCACAGCACGAGGTCGAGGACCCGTTCCTCCGGGCCGCCCTTGCGTGCGTACCGCTTCTGGAGGATGACGGTCGCCACCGCGATTCCCGCCAGGATCGCGAGCGCGTAGGCCCGCACTGGGAAGGGCCCGAGGGCCCATTCCGAGACGGACGGGCTCGGGATCGAGAGCGGGTTCATCCGCCGATCCGGGCGGAGTGGGCGGCATCGGCGAGCTCCACGGCGAGGTGACGCAGCGAGGAGATGCCGTCACCCAGCGCACGCAGCAATGCCGAGCCGACGATGACGCCGTCGGCGTAGGCCCCCACCTCGCGGGCGTGGTCGGCGTTCGAGACCCCCAGGCCCACGCACACCCGCTCGGCACCCGCGGCGCGCGTGCGCGCGACGAGGACCTCGGCGGTGTCGTCCACGGCGGCGCGCTCTCCCGTGACCCCCATGGTGGACGCGGCGTAGACGAACCCACGGCAGGCTGCCGCGGTCCGGGCGAGCCGCTCATCGGTGGAGGAGGGCGCCACGAGGAAGACGCGGTCCAGGTCGTGGGCGGATGCGGCGTCGATCCAGTTGGTGGCCTCGTCCGGGACGAGGTCGGGGGTGATCAGCCCGGCACCGCCCGCGGAGGCGAGGTCCCGGGCGAAGCGTTCGACGCCGTAGCGGTGCACGGGGTTGAAGTAGGTCATCACGAGGACCGGCACGGAGTCGGCGAGTGCCTCGACCGCCTGCAGCACGTGCCGGGTCCGTGTGCCGGCGTCGAGGGCGAGTTGGCCGGTGTGCTGGATGACAGGCCCGTCCATGCCCGGGTCGGAGTACGGCAGCCCCAGTTCGATGATGTCCACCCCGCAGTCCACGAGCGCCCGTCCCGCGGCGATCGAGGTCTCCAGGTCGGGGTAGCCGACGGTCAGGTAACCGATGAAGCCGGCGCCGCCGGCGGAGGTGCGCGCGTCGAGTGCGGCAGCGCTCTTCGAGGTCATGCCTGCCCTTCCTGGAGGAGGTCGAACCAGTCGGCTGCGGTGGCCACGTCCTTGTCGCCCCGACCGGACAGGTTGATGAGGATGACGAGGTCCTTCGCAGCGTCCCCCGCCTCCCGTCCGAGCCGGATCGCGCCGGCGAGCGCGTGCGCGGACTCGATGGCAGGGATGATGCCCTCGGTGTGGCACAGGGCGGCGAAGGCGTCCATGGCGTCCGTGTCGGTGACCGGCCAGTACTCCACGCGCCCGATGCTGGCGAGGTAGGAGTGCTCCGGCCCCACTCCGGGGTAGTCGAGCCCGGCGGAGATCGAGTGGGATTCGAGCGTCTGGCCGTCCTCGTCCTGGAGGAGGTACGAGCGCGCGCCGTGCAGGACGCCGGGTTCGCCCCCGACGATGGCGGAGGCGTGCCGTCCGGTCTCGATGCCGTCCCCCGCGGCCTCGAGTCCGACGAGGCGGACACCGGGATCATCGAGGAAGGCGTTGAAGATCCCGATCGCGTTCGATCCGCCGCCCACGCACGCCATCACCACGTCCGGCAGCGCCCCGGTGAGGGCGAGCACCTGTTCGCGTGCCTCGTCGCCGATGATCTTCTGCAGGTCACGCACCATCGTGGGGAATGGGTGGGGACCCGCCACGGTCCCGAAGATGTAGTTCGTGCTGCGCACGTTGGTGACCCAGTCCCGGAACGCCTCGTTGATCGCGTCCTTGAGGGTCCGCGAGCCCGTGGACACGGGCACCACCTCAGCGCCGAGCAGCCGCATGCGCGCGACGTTGAGGGCCTGGCGACGGACGTCCTCCGTACCCATGTAGACCGTGCACTCCAGGCCCAGGAGAGCTGCCGCGGTCGCGGTCGCCACGCCGTGCTGCCCCGCACCGGTCTCCGCGATGACCCGCTTCTTGCCGATCGCCCGCGTGAGCAGGGCCTGGCCAAGGACGTTGTTGATCTTGTGGGACCCGGTGTGGTTCAGGTCCTCGCGCTTCAGCAGGATGCGCGCCCCCCCAGCGAGCTGGGAGAACCTCTTCGCGTCCGTCAGGATCGAGGGCCGTCCGGTGTAGGTGCGGTGCAGCTCATCCAGCTCCGCGAGGAAGGCCTCGTCGTGCCGGAGCGCCTCCCAGGATTCCGCGAGCTCGTCGAGCGCTGCGATGAGCGCCTCCGGGACGAACCTGCCACCGAACTCGCCGAAGTAGGGACCTGTCAGTTCCTCGAGCCGCTGTGTGGGCATGGTGTCCTTCCTAGTCGCGCTGGGACAGCGCGGGATGGTTGGCGGCCGCGACCATCTCTGCGACGGCCTGGCGCGGGTTGGGGTGGGTGACCAGTGCCTCCCCGACGAGGACGGCGTTGGCGCCGGCCCGTGCGTAGTCGATCACGTCGTGCGGCCCGCGGACGCCGGACTCGGCGACCTTGACCACGGACGCCGGGACGACCTCCACGACGGACGCGAACCCCTCGCGCCGGACCTCCAGGGTCTTCAGGTTGCGGGCGTTGATGCCCACCACGCGCGCACCCGCGTTCACGGCCCGCATCGCCTCGAGGCGGTCGTGGGCCTCGACGAGCGCGGTCATCCCCAGGGAGTGGACGCGCTCGACGAGCGAGGTGAGGACGTTCTGCTCCAGTGCGGCGACGATGAGCAGGACCAGGTCGGCGCCATGCGCACGGGCCTCCCAGATCTGGTACGGGCTGATCACGAAGTCCTTGCGGAGGACGGGGACGTCGACGACGGCACGGACCGCGTCGAGATCGGCAAGGGAGCCGCCGAACCGGCGCTGCTCGGTGAGCACGGAGATCGCGGCCGCGCCTCCTGACTCGTACTCGGCCGCGAGGGCAGCCGGATCGCCGATGCGTGAGAGTGGACCCTTCGACGGGCTGGCGCGCTTCACCTCGGAGATGATCGAGACCGCGCCGCCCGGAGTGCGCAGCGCCGAGACGCCGTCCTTCGCGGACGGGACGCGCTGGGCGATCTCCTTGAGCTGGTCGAGGCTCACCGCAGCCTGCCGGGCCGCGAGGTCCTCGCGGACCCCCGCGATGATGTCGTCGAGGACGGACATCGCCCGGCCTAGTGGGCGTACCAGTCGCGACGGGCCCGCTCGCCCATCGGCTGGCCGAAGCCGCGCAGGCGCATGACCCACGACGCGAGGAGCGAGCCTGCCGTGATGACGATCCCGGTCAGCCAGACCGCGGGCTCGCCGACGGCAAGCCCGACACCGATCACGAGGGCGCCGAGCAGGACTCCGGTCACGAGCGTCCAGGACGCCCGGGTGTGGCCGTGGTTGGTCGGTGCCGCCGCGGGCGGCAGCGTGTAGGACTCGTCAGTCATGTGTTCCTCCTCGGGTCCAGAGTACCTGTTCCGTCGGTCGGGTCCTCCCCCCGGCCAAGGGCGTCCCAGTCGTCCATCGCACGGGCGCGCGCGTCCTCCTCGACGGCGGCGCCGTCGCGCTCGAACCGCGAGCGGCCGCGGGGCCACGCCCGCAGTGCCGGCACCGCCACGACGGACACGACCACCATGGCACCGAGGGCCGCGACGGTCAGCCACGCGGGCAGCAGCACGTCGGCAATCCCCTGCAGTTCGGGCACGCCGGTCGCCGCCGCGGCCGCCTGCTCGAGCTGCGCCGTGGGGTCGAGGGTGACCCCGAGCACCTGCGCGAGCGCCCCGGCGCTGGTGGCGGCCGCCGCGATCGCGGCGATCCGGCCCACGGCCACGCCGGCGATGGTCAGCGTGAGGCCGGCAGCGAGGAGCACCAGGCCGGCCGCGGTGACCGCCGGCGCGGCAGTCGCACCGGTCAGTGCCACCGCCGCGGCACCGGTGGGCGTCGGCGCCACCGCCGTGAACCACTCGGTGCCGCCCAGTGCCAGCACCACGGCTCCCCCGGCGAGCAGGAACGCGATCGTGACTCGCCGGCTCACGTCTCCCCCAGCCTGGTGGCGAGCTGCACCGCCCGAAGGGCCGCGCTCGCCTTGTTGCGGCACTCGACGTACTCCGTGGCCGGCACGGAGTCCGCCACGATCCCGGCACCGGCCTGCACGCCCGCGATCCCGTCCGCGATCACTGCGGTGCGGATGGCGATCGCCATGTCCATGTCCCCGGCGAAGTCGAAGTAGCCCACCGTGCCGCCGTACACCCCGCGACGGGTGTGCTCCAGCTGGTCGATCAGCTCCATCGCCCGCACCTTCGGCGCGCCGGAGAGGGTTCCGGCAGGGAAGGTGGCCACGAGCGCGTCGACGGCGGTCACGTCCGGGCGGAGGGTTCCCGTGACGGTGGAGGCCATGTGCATGATGTGGCTGAACCGCTTGATCGCCATGAAGTCGGTCACCGCCACGCTCGCGGGGTCGCACACCTTCGCGAGGTCGTTGCGGGCGAGATCCACGAGCATGAGGTGCTCGGCGCACTCCTTCGGGTCCGCCCGGAGCTCCTCGGCCAGGCCGTGGTCCTCCTCCGGGGTGGCGCCCCTGGGCCGTGACCCCGCGATCGGGTAGGTGCGCGCGGACCGCCCCGCGACCTTCACGAGGGTCTCCGGTGAGGATCCGACCACGTCGATGCGACCTCCCTCGCGGCGCGGGTCCGGGAGGCTCAGCAGGTACATGTACGGGCTCGGGTTGATGGACCGGAGCACCCGGTACACGTCCAGCGGATCGGCCGAGCACGGCACGTCCACGCGGAGGGAGAGGACCACCTGGAAGACCTCGCCGTCACGGATGGCCTCCTTGCCGGCCCGGACCGCGGACTCGAAGTCCTCCTGCGCGGTGCCGAACCGGAGCGCGGGCTCCTCCCCCGCCGAGAGCGCGGAGACGGTCGCGGGCCGGGGTGCGGCGAGGTCCTCCCCCAGGGCGTCCAGCCGTGCGACGGCGTCGGCCCAGGCCTCGTCGACGCGCTCGTCCGTCCCATCGGCGTTGATCGCGTTCGCGATGAGCCAGACGGACCCGGTGTGGTGGTCCAGCGCGACGAGGTCCGACACGAGGCTGAGGGCGACCATCGGGATCTCGCGGTCGTCCGTCGTCGTCCTCGGCAGGCGTTCCCACAGTCCAGCGACGTCCCACCCCAGCGTCCCCACGAGTCCCCCGGTGAGGGGAGGGTGACCGGGGAGGTGGGCGCTCGCCAGCTCCGCGAGGGTGGCGCGGAGGACGTCGAGGACCGGCCCGTCCAGCGGCACGCCGGCGGGGACGTCGCCGAGCCACTCGGCGGTGCCGTCGTAGCTGAGCAGGGTGGCCCGGGAGCGGATCCCCACGAAGCTCCAGCGGTTCCACGCCCCGTGCTCGGCCGACTCGAGGATGAAGGTGCCGGGGGCGCCGCCGAGCGCCCGGTGGACAGCGGTGGGCGTGAGGCCGTCGGCGAGGAGGCGTCGCGCGACCGGGATGACGCGGTGGGTCCGGGCGAGGTCACGGAAGCCCCGCAGGTCCGGCGTCGTGGCGCCCCAGTCGGGTGTTGCGGTCACCGGGTGATCTTCGCACGACCGCCGGGGGAGGGCGGAATCGTCTCGTCAGGTCCTGCGCACCGGCATCCCGGCCCGCGCCAGCTCCCGCTTGACCTCGGCGATGGTGATGCGGCCGAAGTGGAACACGGAGGCGGCGAGCACGGCGTCGGCGCCGGCGAGGGCGGCCTCGGCGAAGTGGGCGGGGGTGCCCGCTCCCCCGGAGGCGATGAGCGGTATCCCGACGGCGGCACGCACCTCCGCCAGCATCGCGAGGTCGAACCCGGCACGGGTTCCGTCGGCGTCCATCGAGTTCAGGAGGATCTCCCCGGCACCCCTGTCCGCGACCTCGCGGGCCCAGGCGACGGCGTCGATCCCGGTGCCCCGCGTCCCACCGTGGGTGGTCACCTCGAACCCCGAGGGGGTCGTGGCGCACCGGCGGGCGTCGAGGGACAGGACGAGCACCTGGTTGCCGAAGCGGCGGGAGACGTCGTCGATGAGTCCGGGGCGGTGGATCGCCGCGGTGTTCACGCCCACCTTGTCCGCACCGGCCCGCAGCAGCTGGTCGACATCGGCCACGGACCGCACGCCGCCGCCGACCGTGAGGGGGACGAAGACCTCCTCGGCGGTGCGGCGCACCACGTCGAGGGTCGTCGCCCTGCCCTCCGAGGAGGCGGACACGTCGAGGAAGGTCAGTTCGTCGGCCCCCTCGGAGTCGTAGCGATGGGCCAGCTCGACGGGGTCCCCCGCGTCCACGAGCCCCCGGAAGTTGACGCCCTTGACGACCCGGCCGTCGTCGACGTCGAGGCACGGGATGACACGGATCGCGACGGCCATGCGGCCTCCTTTCGCCGACCCCAAGGGTAATAGGCTGGGACGCCATGGACGAACACGGCTGCGAGGGCCGCACCCTCCACTCCGTGACCGGCATGGTGGCGGCCCTCGAGCGGGCGCGGGCGGGCGGCGCCGTCGTGGTCGGTATCGACGGCCGGTCCGGGGCGGGCAAGTCGGCGCTGGCGACTCGGCTGGCGTCCGCGATCCCCCGCGCGAGGGTGCTGCGCCTGGATGAGGTCTACCGGGGCTGGTGGGGACTCGCGCGCGGCCTGGACCACATGGTGACCTTCGCCCTCGCCCCGCTGGCACGCGGTGAGGCCGGCAGGTACCGGCCCTGGGACTGGACGGAGGGACGGCCCACCGGCTGGGTCGGCGTGCCGGCCCTGCAGCCCGGTGAGCTGCTCCTGGTCGAGGGGTGTGGCGCCATCGCGGCGCCCATCGACGCCTACATCCAGGTCGGGGTGTGGTGCCGGGCGCCGGAGGCCGTGCGGCGGGCTCGGGCCATGGAGCGGGACGACTGGCACTGGGAGGAGCACTGGGACAGGTGGGCACGCCAGGAGGACGCGCTCGACCACAGGCGGCCGGCGGACCTCTGCTGGGAGGCGGGGAGCGGCTGGGAGTTGGAGAGCGCCTGAAAGCACTCACTGTGGACTCTCAGCCCTGGACTCTCAGCCCTCCGGCTCCTCGACCTGACCCTCCCCGGTGACGGCCAGGATGTCCACGATCATCACGAGCGAATCGGTCCCGATGGCCTGGTCGGGTGGGATCAGCAGCATGACCCGGGACCCCACCCTCTGGTCCACCACTCCGTCACGCAGACCGGGGAAGGCGCCGTCGATCGCGACCGACGCAGGGATCGCGCCGTTCTGCCAGGTGGAGTCGTAGATGGTGCCGTCGTCCCAGTACCAGGCCGTGTACTGGACGATCGCCTCCTGTCCGGGCATCACCTGCGGGCCCTCTCCCCGGATGAGGGGCACCACCTCGAGCCCGGTTGGTTCCCCGATGCCCTCCGGCACGGTGGCCGTGGGTATCCCGGCCTCGTCCTCGCCGGCCACGGGGACGCCGTCGGGCAGCCCCACGACCTCGCCGTGGGCGCGGGTGCGCAGCACGTCGATCACGACGACGAGCATCATCGGGCCGCCGTCCTCCTCCACGGGCTGCACCGCGAGGATCCGCGAGCCCTCGGCGGTCCCCGTGAGGACCTCGTAGAGGCTGTCACCCACGTCGTCGCGGGTGAGGAGGAGGTTCCGCGGAGCACCGGCACCGCGCTCCGCGAGGATCGTCCCGTCGTCGCCACCGTAGGCGGTGAGGGCGAGCAGGACCGGCCCGCCGGGACTCAGCTCGCGGCCGTCTCCCTCGATGAGGACCTCCACGGTGGACTCACCCACCTCGAGCGGCGCCTCGAACGTCACGACGGGAAGGGAACCGAACTCCCCGGTCACCGTGACGGGGCCCTCCTCGCTCTCCTGCTGCTCCGGCGCGGCCTGGCACCCCGCGAGGAACAGCACCGCCAGGGCAACCGCGAGCGGACGTCTCAACATGCGCCAAGACTATGAGATCGCCAGCGCCTGCAGCAGGACGTCCACCCGGTCGTCGTACGCCCCGAACGGGTCGGTGAGCATCACGGTGCGGTGCGCGGGGTCCGCGAGCCTGAGGTGGACCCAGTCCACCGTGTGGTCACGGCGGAGGTCCTGGGCGCGTCCCACGAACTCACCGCGGAGGCGGGCCCTGGTGGAGTCCGGCGGATGGGTGACCGCGTCCCTGACCTGAATGGTGGTGGTGAACCGCCGCATCAGCCCGCGGGACTCCATCCGTTCCTGCAGGGCACCCTCGGTGATGTCGTGGTAGGCGAGCAGGAGGCGCTGCAGCGCCACCACCGTTGCCCCGTCGCGGCCCTCGAACCGCCGTACGAGCTTCTCCTTGATGGCCCAGTCGAGCTCGGTGTCCACCAGGGAGTGGTTGCCGGTCTCGACGGCGGTCAGCGCCCGGTCCCACAGGTCGAGCGCCACCGCGTGCCACGGCCCGACGTCCCAGTTGGCCGCGGCGAACGCCCGCACCGCCTCGAGGTGTGCCCGCTGGATGGCGACGGCGGTCATCCTCCGGCCGTCGGCGAGTTCGAGGTCCGCGGTCCCCGCGATGTCGGTGGAGACCTCGCGGATCGCGCTCATCGGGTCCACCAGCTGCATGTCGATCCGGTGACCGGCCTCCACCATCGCCAGCAGCATGTCCGTCGCGGCCACCTTGACGAGGGTGGAGCCCTCGGCGACGTTGGAGTCGCCGACGATCACGTGCAGGCGCCGGTAGAGTTCCGCGTCCGCGTGCGGCTCGTCGCGGGTGTTGACGATCGGGCGGGAGCGCGTCGTTGCTGAGCTCATCGCGTCCCACATCTGGCCGGCCCGCTGCGAGAACCCCATGTCGATCCTGCCGCCACGGACCCGGACGTGGCCACCGCCGGTGACCACCTGGCGGGTCACGAGGAACGGGACCAGCGATGCGACCATGGCCGCGAAGTCCGGACGCCGGCGGACGAGGTAGTTCTCGTGGCAACCGAAGGAGTTACCCGCCGCGTCCAGGTTGTTCTTGAACAGGTGGATCCGGCCGTCCACGCCGTCACCCTCGAGCCGCTCGTTGGCCGTGGCCGCGAGGTCCCGCAGCATGGAGGACCCCGCCCGGTCCTGGGCGAGCAGGTCGGGCAGCTGGTCGCACTCCGCGGTGGCGTACTCGGGATGGGACCCCACGTCGAGGTAGAGGCGCCCCCCGTTGCGGAGGAAGACGTTGGTCGACCGGCCCAGCGCGACCACGGGCCGGAAGAGGAGGCGTGCCGCCTCGTCGGCGTCCAGGGGAGGGCGGTGGCCCGCGACGGGCGCACACGTCAGGCCGTACTCCGTCTCGATCCCCCAGATGCGGCGAGGGATCACTGGCCGCCCTTCTGCACGAAGCCCTGCACGAAGGACTCTGCGTTCGTCACGAGGATGGAGTCGATCTCGTCGAGGAGGTCGTCGACGCCCTGCGTCTGCGCCTGGGGGGCTGCGGGGACCGGGACGTCGGGCACCGGCTCAGGCTCCCGCCTGGACGCGGCCGCGAATTCCTGGCTGGACATCCGTCCTCCTCACCCGCCGCCCAGCATGGAGAGCAGCTCATCGACGTCATCGGACTCGAACAGCCTAGCGGCGCGGGCGCGGGAACCTCGCAGCGGGTCGGGGAGCGGGATCCGCACGAGCGTCGGCCCCGAGTCCACCACCACCGAGGACCAGCCCGCGGCGGCCACGGCCGCCGGGAAGCGCTGGACCATCGTGCCGCGGAACCAGGCACGGGTGTCCGGCGGAGGAGAGGAGACGGCGGCGTGCACCTCGGCCTGGGTGACGAGCCGCTGGATCCGGCCGGCGGCGTCGAGGCGCTCCACCACCGCGTGCTCGGGACGCAGGTCGGCCCACTGCAGGTCGAGGGCCGCGAGCCGGGGGTTGTCCCACGTGAGGTTCCCGCGCCGGCGCAATCCCTCCAGCAGCTGGCGCTTGGCCACCCATTCCACCTGGTGCGCCACGGAGTCCGGGTCGGTCGCCAGCCCGGTGAGGACGGCGTCCCACAGCTCGAGGGCAACCGCCGTCTCCGGGTCGTCGCCGGCGTGGCGGGCGACGACGTCGTGGTAGGTGCGCTGGACGTCCAGGGCGGTCCGGGCGCCACCCTCGGTGGACAGGACGTGGCCGAAGGGATCGTGGCTCACCCCCCAGGTGTCGACCACGGGCGCGGACAGCGAGAGGGCGTCGAGCTCGAGGGGCAGGTGGTCCTCCTCCACCAGCCACAGGACGAGCGCGGTGGTGGCGAACTTGAGGTAGGCGGGGACGTCGAAGCGGTTCGCGTCGCCCCCGATCACGTGCAGGCGCCGCCACCGGCCGGGATCGGCGTGCGGCTCGTCGCGGGTGTTGACGATGGGCCGGTTGAAGGTGGTCTCGAGCCCGATGTCGTTCTCCACGTAGTCGGCGCGCTGGGAGACCTGGAAGCCGGGTTCCTGCGAGCGCTGCCCGAGTCCCACCCTCCCGGCCCCGCAGACCACGGGGCGGGTGACGAGGAAGGGGGTGAGGCGGTGCGCCAGCTCGTGGAATGGCACGGAGCGCCGCACCAGGTAGTTCTCGTGGGTGCCGTAGGAGGCCCCCTTGCCGTCCACGTTGTTCTTGTAGATGACGATCT
The DNA here is from genome assembly GCA_009930425.1 of Actinomycetota bacterium. Taxonomy (GTDB): domain Bacteria; phylum Actinomycetota; class Actinomycetes; order Actinomycetales; family Actinomycetaceae; genus UBA1383. Next base: position 21,567 of record RZYE01000004.1, read on the forward strand.
CCGGGCTGCCGGCGGCGCGCATCGCCTCGACCATGACCTCGTCACCGGCACGGTCCCACAGCACTGCGTCGCGCGGGCTGGTGACCTCTGGCGAGGAGTACTCGGGGTGCGCGTGGTCGACGTAGAGGCGCGCGCCGTTGGGAAGGACGGCGTTGGCGGGACCATTCCGCAGCGCCCCGCGGTCCGTCGGGGCCGGCGCGTCCGTGAGCTGGGAGGGGTGGGCCGCCGCCCGGGGAAGGCGGTAGCCGCGCGCGTCGCTGAGGGGGTCCTCGCCCGCGTAGTCCCAGGGCGCGTGGGGCACGCCGGCGGCGTAGGCGCGCACGATCCGGGTGGACATCTCCACGGGGTTGGCCCAGGCGTTGCCCGGCTCGATGAGGCCGTACTCGGTCTCGATGCCCATGACGCGCCGCACGCTCACAGCACGTCCTCCCCCAGGGCCAGCTCCTCGATCGGGCGCACGGCGGGACGCCGCTCGGAGGCCCGCTCGTCGTCCCGGAGCATCCGGATCATCGAGACACGTTCCCCGCGCCGGCCCGAGATCCGCGCCCACTGCTCCGGCTCCGTGCTGGCCCGCAGGTCCTCGTTCTCCCGGAGCTCCTGGGCGAGCCCGTCGAGGACGTGCCGGGTCCGCAGGCCGCGCTCCCCGGTCGCGAGGAGGTCCTTGATGGCCGCCTTCTTGGCCCGGTCGACCACGTTGGCGAGGAGTGCGCCGGACGCGAAGTCGCGCACGTGGAGGACCTCCTTCTCCCCGGTGGAGAAGGTGACCTCGACGTACCGGTTCTCCGGGTTGGTGGCGTAGAGGCGGTCCACGACGGCGTCGATCACCGCCTCCACCGCCTCGGCGGTCCCGCCGTGCGCGGTCAGCTCGGAGGAGTGGATCGGCAGGTCGGGCGTCAGGTACTTGGCGAGGATGGCGCGCGCCCCCTCCGCGTCCGGCCGCTCGATGCGGATCTTGAGGTCAAGGCGCCCGGGCCGGAGGATGGCGGGGTCGATCATGTCCTCGCGGTTGGAGGCCCCGATGATGATGACGTTCTCGAGGGCCTCGACGCCGTCCACCTCGGACAGCAGCTGCGGGACGATGGTGGTCTCGACGTCGGAGGAGACACCCGCCCCCCGGATCCGGAAGAGGGACTCCATCTCGTCGAAGAAGATGATGACGGGCACGCCGCCGCGGGCGCGCTCCCGGGCGCGCGCGAAGATGACGCGGATCTGGCGTTCCGTCTCCCCGACGAACTTGTTGAGCAGCTCCGGGCCCTTGATGTTGAGGAAGTAGGCCGTGCCCTCGGGCCCTCCGACCGTCCGCGCGAGCGACGTCGCGACCGCCCGGGCGATGAGCGTCTTGCCGCACCCGGGCGGGCCGTACAGGAGCACGCCCTTCGGCGGGCGCAGCCCGTGCTCCAGGTAGAGCTCCGGGTGGATGAAGGGGAGCTCGACCGCGTCCCGGATCTGCTCGATCTGTGGTTCGAGTCCGCCGATGTCGCCGTAGTCGGTGTCGGGCTGCTCCTCGAGGATCAGGTCCTCGATCTCGGTGCGCTGCACGAACTCCGTGGCGAACCCGGAGCGGATGTCGACGATGAGGGCGTCCCCCATGCGCAGCGGGGCTCCCAGCAGGGGGCCGGCCAGGCGCAGGACGCGCTCGTCGTCCGCGCGCAGTGCCACCAGGACCCGGTCGCCGTCGAGGACCTCCCGGACCACCGCGACCTCGCCGTTCGCCTCGAAACCGGAGCCCGCGACCACGAGGAACTGCTCGTTGAGCCGGACCTCCTGTCCGGGACGCAACGCCCCGAGCGGGAGCGTGGCGGCGACGGGCAGGCGCATCTTGCGGCCGGCCACCCACACGTCGGCCTCTCGGTCCTCGAGGTGGGCGGCGGCGAACACGCCGTAGGACGACGGCGCCCGCATCGCCTGGTCCAGTTGGTCCTGCAGCTCGACCAGGCGGCGACGCGCGGAGGCGAGCGCCTCGGCCAGCCTGTCGTTCTTCGCCGCCAGCGAGATGACCTGCTGCTCGAGTGCCTGGGTGTCAGCCATTCCTGTCCTCTCCTGCGGTGGCGTCGTCATAGGCCGCCCGTGCCCTGAGGTCGCGGGCGACCCGGCGCACCTTGCGCTCCGAGCTGGTGCGTTCCCCGACCGCCTCCGGGGTCCATGCCTCTCCCGACGGCGGGACGGCGCTCTCGTCCGACGCGCGGGCACCGGGGGCGGGACGGCGGGTGCGCTGGGGGGGAACCGTGCCGGGGGCGAGGCGGCGGGCGGTGACGAGGAACCCGGTGTGGCCGACCATCCTGTGGTCGGGCCGCACCGCGAGGCCCTCGACGTGCCAGGTCCGGACCAGGGACTCCCATGCCTGGGGTTCGGTGAACGAGCCCGAGTCGCGGAGGTCCTCCACGAACCGGGACAGCTGGGTGGTCGTGGCGACGTAGGCGAGGACCACGCCCCCGGGCGCGAGCGCCCAGGTCACGGCGTCGATGTTCTCCCACGGTGCCAGCATGTCCAGGACCACCCTGTCGACCCCGGCCTCGTCCGCGACGGTGGGGAGCACGTCCGCGAGGTCACCGACGTGCACCTCCCAGGCCGGATGGTCCGCCCCGAACCAGGCGCGCACGTTCGCGCGGGCGATCTCGGCGAAGTCTGCCCGCCGTTCGATGCTGATGAGCCGGCCGCCGGTGCCGACCGTGGTGAGGAGGCTCATCGCGAGCGCCCCGGAGCCCACCCCTGCCTCCACCACGACGGCTCCGGTGAAGATGTCCCCCATCTGGACGATCTGGCCCGCGTCCTTCGGGTAGACGATCGCCGCCCCGCGGGGCATCCCCATCACGTAGTCGGACAGGAGGGGCCGCAGCACCAGGTACTCGTGGTCCTCCGCCGTCCGCACGACGCTCCCGTCCGGCAGCCCGATCACGTCGGCGTGGTCGATCCCCCCACGGTGGGTGTGGAAGTGCCCGTCCTGCCGGAGCTGGATGGTGTGCATCCTGCCCTTGGCATCGGTCAGCTGCACCCTGTCACCGGCCCGCAACGGACCGCGCCGGGCGGCGGGCCCGATCGGGCCCGGGATGGTCTGCTCAGTCACGAGGGACCAGCCTATCTCCTGAGGTGCTGGGCGAGCTGTGCGACGGTGGCCGTCCAGAGGCCGTACCCGTCCGCCAGGACGACGACGTCGCCGTGGCGTGCCGCCCTGCCGAGCGCGGCGACGGCGTCAGCCCCCACCGGGACGCGCAGCACCGCTTCCGGGGCGACCGCGCGGGCCACGGCGCCCACCGGCAGGCCGGGGTCGGCGCCCTGCTGCATCGCCTCCACCGTGACGACGGCAACGGGCCGGCCACCGTCCAGCACCACCCCACCCGTCGGCGGGACGTCGCCCACCCGGGCGGCGGCGTCGATGGCGACGGCCGGTGCCATCCATCTCCGCAGGTCCACGTCCGCCACGGACTGGCGGGCGCGGGCGACCCGAACCGACTGCGTGGCCCCCTGCCACAGGAAGAGCCCGATGAGGAGGGCCCACAGGCTCGTCCCCCCGGTGTCCCCTCCGAGCAGCAGCGGGACGAGGCCGTAGGCGGCGACGGCGAGGGCGAGCACCTGACCGAGGCGTCCCGCGAGGACCATCCCGCTGTCACGCCGGCCGGTCACCGCCCAGCCGAGGGCATGGACCAGGTGCCCGCCGTCCATCGGCAGGCCCGGCAGCAGGTTGAACACGCCGAGCGCGAGGTTCACCCACGCGAGCGGCGCGAGGATCCAGAAGGGTTCCCCCCGCAGGGCGATCAGGAGCAGCCAGAACAGGAGGGCCAGGACGAGGTTGGAGGCCGGACCCGCCGCCGCGATCAACGCCATGTCACGTGGCCTGCCCTCCGGGGCACGGAACGTGGTGTGGCCGCCCCAGAGGGTCAGCGTGTAGGCCTCCGGCGGCCGGCGGAGGGCGCGTCCCGCGAGCCCGTGGCTGACCTCGTGGGCGAGGACGGAGGCGAACAGGCCGAGGACGGCGACGATCGAGTACCCGATCGCCTCGACCAGCGGCATCGATGACATGAGCCCGGTCACGTAGAGCAAACCGAGGACGAGGACCCCGATGGGCCAGGACCGCGCGAGCAGCAGCGGCGTGCCGCCGATGTGCCCGATGCGCCAACCCTTCACCTCACCAGCGTACGTGGTGCCGCCCTTTCCACAGGCCCCGGGGCCGTGTCGGTGGGCCGGGTTACCGTGGACCCCGTGAGACGCGCCGCCATGTCACCCTCGAGGGTCAAGGACTTCCAGCAGTGCCCACTGAAGTTCCGTTACCGGACGGTGGACAGGCTCCCCGAGCCGCCGAGCAGCGCGGCCCTGCGCGGAACCCTGGTCCACGCCGTCCTGGAACGCCTGTACGACCTGCCGGCGGCGGGCCGGACGGAGGACGCCGCGCACGCACTCCTCGACCCCCAATGGGCCGCGCTCGTTGCTCGGGACCCGGACCTGCTGCGCCTGTTCACGAGCCAGGACGATCTGGCGTCGTGGCTCGCGCAGGGGCGCGCACTGATCTCCAACTACTTCCGGATGGAGAACCCCCGCAGGCTCGAGCCGGCCGCTCGGGAACGGCTCGTGGAGGTGGAGATCGCGGACGGGATCCTGCTGCGTGGGTACATCGACCGCGTGGACCGCGCCGCCACGGGTGCGATCCGGCTGGTGGACTACAAGACGGGGAAGTCCCCGTCCGAGCGGTTCAGCGCGGAGGCCCTGTTCCAGATGCGGTTCTACGCGCTCATGGTCTGGCGCCTCGAGGGCACCCCGCCGGCGCGGCTGCAGCTCGTGTACCTCGGGGACGGTCGCACCCTGACCCTCGACCCCCACCCGGAGGACCTGATCTCGTTCGAGGCGGAACTCACCGGGCTGTGGGAACGGATCGAGGCCTCCGCCCACACCGGTGACTTCCCAGCCCGCCGTTCCGCGCTCTGTCCCTGGTGCTCCTTCCAGCCCCTCTGCCCCGCGTTCGGCGGGAACGTCCCGCCGGTCCCCGAGGAGGGAATCAGTGCCCTGCTCGGCGTGCGCCGCCCTGCCACCGCTGGTGGATGAGGTCGAGATGGCCCGCCTCGACGCCGACCAAGCTTGGCAGCAGCACGAGCCTCTCGTCCTCGGGCAGGTTCACCATGAAGGGCACCGCCACCGGTGTCACGCCCGCCGCGAGGATGGCGCCCACACCGGACGGGGAGTCCTCGATCGCGAGACAGTGCGCGGCCTCCAGCCCCAGCATGCTCACCGCGTCCCGGTAGATCCGGGGATCGGGCTTGCCGTGCTCCACCGTGTCCCCCGTACGGACCACGTCGAAGATCCCCCCGGGCATTCCGTCCACCACCGCCTCCACGTAGCCCCCATAGCTCATGGTCACGAGGGCCTGCCGGATCCCCCTGGCGCGGAGGTCGCCCATCAGCTCGGGGACGCCGGGCCGGTACGGGACCCCCTCTCGCTGGACCCGTGCCTGCATCCGCGTGATCATCTCCACGATGACCGATCCGACCGTGGACCTGACTCCCCTGCCGATGAGCCTCTCCGCGGTGCTCGCGAGCGGCAGGCCGACCGCCGCCAACCCGTCCGACTCGTCCCAGTCCGCGCCGTGCTCCGCCGCGATCTCGGACTCCGTCGCGATCCAGTAGCCCTCGGAGTCGACGAGGGTGCCGTCGAGGTCCCAGAGCACGGCCTTGAGGGGGTGGGTCACGCCTCCAGCGTACCCAGACGTAGGCTGGGCCCATGACCGGCACCTCACATCAGGCTCCCGTGATGATCGCCGCCTTCGAGGGGTGGAACGACGCGGGCTCCGCTGCGACCGCCGTCATCGATCTCCTGCTGGAGGAGTGGGAGGCCGAGGAGGCCGACGCCGTCGACGCCCAGGACTACTACGACTTCCAGGTGAACCGGCCCATCGTCGAGAGGGACGAGGACGGCGTGCGGCAGGTGCTCTGGCCCGGGACGATCCTGTACACCGCCGCCATGCCATCCGGCCGCGAGGCACTGCTCGTCCGCGGCATCGAGCCGTCGTTCCGGTGGCGTGACTTCGCGCACGAGCTGCTCGAGTCCGCGCGGAGTGCCGGCGTCACGGAGGTCTACCTGCTCGGTGCCCTGCTCGCCGACGTGCCCCACACGCGGGCACTGCCGGCGTCCGCGACGTCATCGAGCGAGCGCGTCCGCCGCACCCTCGCGCTGCGCGAGTCCGACTACGAGGGCCCGACCGGCATCGTCGGCGTCCTCGACGCCATGGCCGGGGAGAACGGGTTCGAGCCGGTCAGCATCTGGGTCTCGGTGCCGCACTACGTCGCCGAGCCCCCGTCCCCCAAGGCCTCCCTGACGCTGGTGCGGGAGCTCGCGGGCCTGCTGGACGAGGAGGTCGACACCGCGGAGCTCGCGGAGGAGGCCGCATCCTGGGAGTCCGGCGTCAGCGAGCTGGCCGAGGAGAACCCGGACGTCGCCGGGTACGTCGCCCAGCTCGAGAAGACGCGTGACACGGCCGAGTCACCCGAGGCCACGGGCGAGGCGCTCGCGCGCGAGTTCGAGCGCTACCTGCGCCGACGCGGCAAGTCCTGAAGGTCGATCCCCAGCAGGGCGTCGATCGCCGCGACGGCATGGGCGTCCGCCCGTGCCCGGGGATCGCCCCCGAGGACCCTCCCCGCCCACTCGTCCACGCGGCCGAGGGCTGCCGGGGTGTCGAGGTCGTCGGCCAGGACGGCGGCGAGCTCGTGGGCAAGGGTCGACGAGGACCCCGGCTCGACCAGGACGGCCGCCGTGCGCCACCGGTCGAGGCGACGCGTGGCGTCGTCGAGCTCGGTCCGCCGCCACTCCCAGTCCGTCCGCCAGTGGTGGGCGGCGACAGCGAGCCGGATCGCCTGCGGGTCGGCGCCCTCGTGGCGCAGGCGCGCGACGAATTCGAGGTTTCCCCGTGACTTGCTCATCTTGTGGCCGGCGAGGGACACCATGCCGGTGTGCATCGTGAGCAGTCCCTCGCCGTGGCCGAGCTCGCGGAGGTGGGACGCGGACATGTGGTGGTGGGGGAAGGAGAGGTCGCTGCCACCGCCAGTGATGGTCGGAGCACCGCCCAGGTGCTCCAGGGCGATCGCGGCACACTCGATGTGCCAGCCCGGCCGGCCTCTCCCGAGCTCGTTCCCGTCCCACGCCGGCTCACCGGGCCGTTCCGCCCGCCACAGCAATGGGTCCAGGCGGGAGCGCTTGCCGGGCCGTTCGGGGTCCCCGCCCCGCTCCTGGAACAGCGCGACCGCGTCCCCCATCGGTACCGGGAGCGTCCGCAGGAACCGCGCGTCATGCTCCACCGTCGCGTACACGTCGGGGATCCCCGCCATCCGGTAGGCGGCGCCGACCTCAAGGAGGCGTGCGACGGCGTCGACCACCAGGGGAACGGACTCGACGACACCGGCGTACACGTCGGGCGGGACCACCCGCAGTGCCGCCATATCCGCGGAGAAGAGGCCGACCTGGGAGTCGGCGAGCTCCCGCCAGTCCGTACCGGTCGCGGCGGCTCGCTCGAGCAGGGGGTCGTCGACGTCCGTGACGTTCTGGACGTGGCGGACACGGTGTCCGGCCGCGCGCAGCAGGCGCACCAGGTGGTCGAACGCGAGGTAGGTGGCGGCGTGGCCGAGGTGCGTGGCGTCGTAGGGCGTGATGCCGCACACGTACAGGCCGACCTCCCGCGGAATGGGGACACCGCCGATTCGCGGCTCCACGTCGAGGGTGGGCAGCGAGGGCACGGCGACGTTCGGCCAACGATCCACCACGGCAGCCTACCCGCACCCCACCCATCCCTCGTGCCCCGGAGCGCGCGGCGGCCACGAGCGGCTACCGTGGCGTCATGGAGCAGCGAGCAGTCGGCAGGACCGGGTTGCGGGTCTCGGACCTCGGCCTCGGCACCATGACCTGGGGCCGCGACACCGATCCCCTCGACGCCTCGATCATGCTCACCGAGTTCCTCGACGCCGGCGGGACCCTCGTGGACACCGCCGCCGGCTACTCCGACGGCGGTGCGGAGGCGCTGCTCGGCGAGTTCCTGGCGGGCGGCATCTCCCGGTCGGACGTCGTGATCGCCACCAAGGCGGGAGTCCGCACCTGGCGCTCGGACCGCGCCGTGGTGGACGCCTCCCGTGGCACGGTCCTCGACTCCCTCGACGCCTCCCTGCTCCGCCTCGGGACCGACCACGTGGACATCCTGCTCGTCCAGTCCCCCGATCCGGGCACCCCGATGGAGGAGACGGCGAGCGCACTGCGAACCGCCGTCGAGTCGGGCCGGGCCCGCTACGTCGGGGTCTCGAACCACGCCGGCTGGCAGTGCGCGCACCTGGCGGGACTGCTGGGACCGGACCCGGGGCTCGCCGTCGTGGAGGCCGAGTACTCACTGCTCGAACGTGGGGCCGAACGTGAGGTGATCCCGGCATCGACCACGCTCGGGTTCGGGGTGCTCGGCTGGTCGCCGCTGGGGCGTGGCGTGCTGACCGGCAAGTACCGGCACTCGACCCCACCCGATTCGCGAGCCGCGTCCCCGCACCTGCGCTCGTTCGTCGAGCCGCACCTCACTGAGCGCGCCTCGGGGATCGTCGAGTCAGTGGTCAGGGCTGCCGACGGACTCGAGTGCCAGCCGCTCGACGTCGCACTCGCCTGGGCGCGCACGCGCGTGGCCTCCGCGGTCATCGGCCCGCGGACACCGGGTCAGCTGCGCACCATCCTCGCCAGCGACGTCGAGCTACCTCCGCTGATCGCCGACGCACTCGGTGACGTGAGCGCTCCGGCGATCGGCTACCCGGAGCGGCTCCGGAACCGCTGAGGACACGTCACTCCTCGTCGTCGTCCTCGTCGTCGTCGCCCTCGTCGTCCTCGTCGTCGTCCTCGTCGTCGTCGCCCTCGTCGTCCTCGTCGTCGTCCTCGTCGTCGTCGCCCTCGTCGTCCTCGTCGTCCTCGTCCTCGTCGTCGTCGTCCTCGTCCTCGTCGTCGTCGTCGTACTCCTCGAGGTCGTCGTCGTCCTCGAAGTCCTCGTCGTAGATGTCGAAGGGGAGGTCGACGTCGAAGTTGGTGATGAGCGCGTCGTCGTAGGTGACGAACGCGTCCTCGAGGGTGGCGGTGGCGCTGATCACCGCGGGTGCCTCGGGGTCCTGGTTGGACGTGACCGCTTCGTAGTGGGCGCCCAGTGCCTCGATGAGGCGGTCGAGTGCCGCGCGGGGATCGATCTCCATGCCCCGAGACTATACGGCCCGGCTGACGCGGGACAGCGCTTTACCCGTTGCGCAGCAGGTGCGTGAGCACGCGCACCCCGAAGTGGACCGAGTCGACCGGAATCCGCTCATCCACCCCGTGGAACATCGCGGCGAAGTCGAAGCCGTCGGGCAGCCGGAGGGGGGTGAATCCGTAGCCGCGGATCCCGAGGCGGGAGAGGGCCTTGTTGTCGGTTCCGGCGGAGAGCATGTACGGCAGCACCGTGGCGTCGGGATCCTCCGCGAGCACGGAGTCGACCATGGCGTCGACGAACTCGCCCTCGAAGGGCACCTCCAACCCGATGTCCCGGTTGATGTCCTGGAGGTCCACGCCCGGTCCGGCCAGTCGCTTGAGCGTGGCCAGCGCGTCCTCCTCCGTGCCCGGGATCGTCCGCATGTCGACGGCGGCGGTCGCGGCCCCGGGGACCACGTTCGCCTTGTAGCCGGCGTCGAGCTGGGTGGGGCTCACGCCCGTCCTGACGGTGGCACGGACGAACGCACCGGACGGGCCGAGCGCGTCGACGAGGCGGAGCACCGACTCCTCGTCCTCGGGGTCGTAGGAGAGACCCGTCAGGTCGGCGACCCCGTCGAGCAGCCTGCGCATGGTGTGCGTCAGGTGCAGCGGCCAGGCATGGGTGCCGATGCGGTGCACCGCGCCCGCGAGCCGGGTGACGGCGTTGTCCTCGTTGACCAGGGAACCGTGGCCGGCCGTGCCGTGTGCGACGAGCCGGAGCCAGTGCAGGCCCTTCTCGGCGGTCTGGATGAGGTAGACCCGCCGCCCGTCGAGGGTGATCGAGTACCCCCCCACCTCCGAGACGGCGTCGGTCGCGCCCGCGAAGAACTCGGGGTGGTTGTCCACCACCCAGTGGGAGCCCTTGCGGCCGCCGGCCTCCTCGTCCGCGAAGACGGCGAGCACGATGTCTCGCCGGGGTGCCCAGCCGGACCGCTTCATGTCCCGCGCAACGGCAAGCATCATCCCGACCATCTGCTTCATGTCCACGGCGCCGCGGCCCCACAGCAGGCCGTCCCTGATGACGCCCCCGAACGGGTCGACGGTCCAGTCAGGTGCGTTGGCCGGAACGACATCGCTGTGGCCGTGGAGGACGAGGGCCCCCCGCTGCGGCTCGCGGCCCGGGATGCGCAGGAGCACGGTGGCGCGCCGGGGCTCCGACTCCACGATCAACGGCTCCCAGCCCACCTCGGAGAGCGACCCCGCCACGTACTCGGCTGCCTCCCGCTCGCCGGGCCCGGACCCGTCCCCGAAGTTGGAGGTGTCGAACCGGATGAGCTTCTGGGCGATCTCGACTGCCTCGAGTTCAGGGAGGGAGGTCATTCCCCTACCCTAGTGTCGCTGGACGCGCGCCACGGGGCTGGGCTCGATACGCTCCTCACGGAGGTCCCATGTTCTTCTCGCACCGCCCCGTCCGCTGGCTCAACGAACCGGCCGTCCACTCCTCCGAAGACTCCGGCGTGACACTCGTCAGCGAGCCCGGGACCGACCTGTGGCAGGGCACCTACTACGAGATGCGCCGCAACAACGCCCACGGGCTGCTCACCGCGGTCGAGGACCGCTACTTCTCCTTCACCGCCACCGCGGCGGGCGAGTACGGCGCCCGGTTCGACCAGTGCGGAGTCCTCCTCCACCAGGACGCCCGGACATGGGCGAAGGCGTCGGTCGAGAACGACGACGGCGGCCTCCTGGGCAGCGTCGTCACCGTGGGTGGGTGGTCGGACTGGGCCACCATGGCGGCACCGGACAGCCCGGCGATCACCTACCGCCTCTCGCGGAGAGAGGACGACTTCCGGCTCGAATGGGCGCTGCCGGGTGGCCCGTTCCACCAGTTGCGGATCTTCCACCTGCCCGGCGCCCTCGGACCGGTCGACATCGGCGTGTACGCCTGCAGCCCCGAGGACGGCAGCTTCACCGCACGGTTCACCGGGATCGAACTGGGGCCGTGCGCGTGGGACGCCCACGCCTGACCCGCCACTGAGCAGGTTCGTGCTGCAACGGCCGAGCCAGCGGATCCGGTGGGCTCAGCTGTCCAGCATCGTCCCCGAGAGGTAGTCGGCGTAGGCGGGCAGGTCGAGCTGGCCGCTTCCGGAGACCCCGATCAGGATGACCTTCTCCTCGCCCGTCTCGGCGGCCTGCCGTGCCGCACGCAGCGCCCCGGCGATCGCGTGGTTGGACTCGGAGGCCGGGATGATCGCCTCCGACCTGGCGAAGGTGACCCCCGCCTCGAAGGCCTCGCGCTGCTTCACCGAGATCGCGTGCATGAGGCCCTCGTGGTAGGCGTGGCTGACGAGCGGCGCCATGCCGTGGTAGCGCAGCCCGCCGGCGTGCACCGCCGCGGGCACGAAGTCGGCGCCGAGGCTGTACATCTTGAGCAGTGGCGTCAGGCCGGCGGTGTCGCCGAAGTCGTACCGGTACTCCCCCTCGGTGAGCGACGGCGCCGCCTTGGGCTCGCACGCGACGATCCGGGTGCTGCCCCGGCCCTCGAGGTTCTCCCGCAGGAAGGGGAAGCTGAGGCCGGCGAGGTTGGACCCGCCTCCGGCGCAGCCGTAGAGCTCGTCGGGCAGTCGCTCGCCGAACTCCTCGAGCTGGGTGAGCGCCTCCTGGCCGATCACGGTCTGGTGGAGGGTGACGTGGTTCAGCACGCTGCCGAGCGAGTAGCTGGCGTTCGGATCCTTCACGGCCGCCTCGACCGCCTCGCTGATCGCCATGCCGAGGGAACCGGCCGTGCCGGGGAAGCGCTCGCGCAGCGCCCGCCCCGCCTCGGTCAACTCGGACGGGCTGCCCGCCACGTGCGCCCCGTAGGTCTCCATCTGCATGCGCCGGTACGGCTTGGAGTCGTAGGAGCCCTGCACCTGCCAGACGTCGCAGCTCAATCCGAAGAACTGGCAGGCGACCGCCAGGGCGGCACCCCACTGACCGGCTCCGGTCTCCGTTGTCAGCCGGGTGCGTCCCTCGAGCATGTTGGAGTAGACCTGCGCGACCGCGCTGTTCAGCTTGTGGCTCCCGACCGGGGAGACACCCTCGTACTTGTAGTAGATCCGCGCGGGCGTCCCGAGTGCCTTCTCCAGGCGATGCGCACGGTACAGCGGGGACGGGCGCCAGAGCTTGTAGACCTCGCGCACCGGTGCGGGGATCTCGATCCAGCGCTCGGCGCTCGCCTCCTGCTCGATCAGGCCCATCGGGAAGATGGCGGACAGGTCAGCCGGGGTCAGCGGCTCACGCGTGCCGGGGTGCAGCGGCGGCGGCGGCGGGGTGGGGAGGTCCGCGACGATGTTGTACCAGTGCGTCGGGATCCGGGACTCGTCGAGCACGACCTTGGTCTTCATTTCATCCACGGAGCACACTCTAGGGCCACCCGGGCGGGCGCCGCGTGCACGTTTCTCGTGGTGGACGGCAGTCGGGCATCACTACGATGTGGTCATGGCTGAGGACTTCGAGATCACCGGACAGGTCCGTCTGCGAGCGAAGAGCTGGCAGACCCCGGATCCACGCTTCGTCGCACTGCTGTGCCACGGCTACGGCGAGCACATCGACCGTTACGACCACGTCGCCGCCCGCCTGAACGCAGCGGGTGCTGCCGTGTACGGGCTCGACCACATGGGACACGGGAGGTCCGAGGGCGAGAGGGTCCTCTGCACGGACTTCGAGACCGTGGTCGATGACTTCCACCTGCTGGCGGAGGCTGCGCGCGCGGCACACCCCGGCCTCCCCCAGGTGTTGATCGGGCACTCGATGGGTGGCATGCTCGCCGCACGGTACGCCCAGCGCCATGGCGACGAACTCGCCTGTGCCGTGCTCTCCGCGCCCCTGCTTGGTGGGGGCTTCGTCCACGCCCTCCTCGCCCTGGACGAGATCCCGGATGCCCCCCTGGACCCGGGGTCGCTCTCGCGCGATCCCGCGGTCGGTGCGGCCTACGCGGCGGACCCGCTGGTGTACCACGGCGCCTTCAAGCGGCCCACGCTCGAGGCATTCGCCGACTTCCTCGCGGCGATCCGCGCCGGTGGGCGGTTCACGATCCCCGTGCTGTGGATGCACGGCACCGGGGACCCGATCGTGAGCCTGCCGGAGACCCAGGAGGTCTGGGAGCAGCTGCGCGGGAACGACGCGGCGGCACGCCTCTACCCGGACGCCAAGCACGAGATCTTCAACGAGACGAACAGCGACGAGGTCCTCGCGGACCTCGTCGCCTGGGTGACGGAGCGGGTCTGACCTACAGCAGTTCGGCCGCCAGTTCCTTCGCATCCAGGGCGGTGGCCGCCCCGAGGACGTCGCGCGCCGCGTCGCGGCACTGCTCGAGGGTCACGCTCGCGAGCTGCACGCCGACGGCGGGGATCGCGTTCGTGGCCATCGACAGCGAGGTGACGCCGAGTCCGATGAGGATGCATGCCAGCAGCGGGTCCGCGGCCGCCTCGCCGCACACGCCGACCGGCTTGCCCGCCTTCTGACCCGCCTCCGCGGTCATGGCGATCAGGTGGAGCACCGCGGGCTGCCACGGGTCGGTCAGGCTGGCCAGCGGGGAGGACATCCGGTCGGCGGCGAGCGTGTACTGGGTGAGGTCGTTGGTGCCGATCGAGAAGAAGTCCACCTCGGCAACGAAGGCGTCGGCGAGGATCGCGACAGATGGGACCTCGACCATGATTCCGGGCGAGATGCCGCGCTCCCGGGCGAGGGCGGCGAAGGCGCGGGCCTCGTCCACCGTGGAGACCATCGGGGCCATCACCCAGGGGCTCTCCACCCCCACGCGACGGGCCGCCTCGGCCAGCGCGTCGAGCTGCCGGGCCAGGAGCCCCTTGTTCGTCCGGTCGAGGCGCATGCCGCGAACGCCGAGCGCGGGGTTCTCCTCCTTCTGGTGGTTCGCGAAGGGGACGGGCTTGTCGGAACCGGCGTCGAGGGTGCGCACCACCACCTTGCCGCCCGGGAACGCCCCGAGGACCTCGGCGTAGAGGTCCGCCTGCTCCTCCACGGACGGCTCATTCTGCGCTGACAGGAAGGAGAGCTCCGTCCGGTACAGGCCGATCCCCTCGGCCTGGGTCTCGGCCGCCTTCCTCGCGGAGGCACCATCCTGCACGTTGGCGAGGAGTTGCACGTGGACGCCGTCGGCGGTGCGGGCAGGACCCGTCCACACCCGGACCGCCTCGCGCCGCTCGGCGTCCTCGGCAACCCGTTCGTGTGCCACCTCGGGATCCATGCCCACCTCGACCAGCCCGCGCGTCCCGTCCACGAGCACCTCCGTGCCCTCCTCGAGCCGGTCCAGGCCCTCGGCGGCGACGATGCACGGGATGCCGAGCTGGCGGGAGATGATCGCGGTGTGGCTGGTGGGACCGCCGAGGCGGGTCACCAGAGCGACGATCGTCTCCGGGTCGAGGCCGGCCGTGTCCGCGGGAGCGAGGTCCTCGGCGCACAGCACCGCCGGAGTCTCCGAGTGCGGGATGCCCGGCTCCGGCTGCCCGGAGAGCTCGGCGACCACCCGGTCGCGGATGTCCCTCAGGTCCGTGGCACGCTCGGCCATGAGCCCACCCACCTTCTGGAACATCTCGACGAACTGGTCGGTGGCGGTGACGGTCGCGGCCTCGGCGCTCGTCCCGCCCTTCACCAGCTTGGCCACCGCGCGCGCCCAGCCTCGGTCGCGCGCCAGCGACGACGTCGCCCCCAAGACCTCGGCGGCCACGCCCGTCGCGGCGCTCGCCCGTTCGGCGAGGCGGTCGGCGACGGCCGCCGCCGCGGCGTTGAAGCGTGCGACCTCGGATTCCCGGCGATCCTCCGGTACGGGCTGCCCACCTGTCGGTAGCGTGGGTCGGGGGGTGGCCCAGATCACAGGTGCGTACGCGAACCCGGGAACGACACCGGTGCCCTGGATGGTGAAGGTGGTGGTTTCAGTCATGGCGTTGCCTCCGCAGTGAGTGGGCCACGAGGGGTGTCCCGAACGTGTTGGACAGGATTCTCGCACCGCCCCCTTTACAAGTCAACAGGTTCGGGTGTAAAACAAGAGACACCAACATGTTATTGTGTTGTCTTATGATGGAGGTGGTGGCGATGTACGCGGAGGAACGTCAACAGGCCATCGTCCTGCTCGCCCAGGAGCACGGCCGCGTCGCCGTCACGGAGCTCGCCCACCGCTTCGACGTGACCACCGAGACCGTGCGCCGCGACCTGGACGCCCTCGCCGCCAAGGGACTGGTCGCCCGAGTGCATGGTGGAGCCGTGCCCGCGGACAAGGTCCGCCTCGTCGAGTCCGCCGTGCCCGTCCGCCAGGAGACGCACGCCTCCGAGAAGCGGCGCATCGCGCTCACAGCACTCTCCCTCCTCCCCGACCGGCCCGGGGGCACCATCCTCCTCGACGCCGGCACCACCACGGCGATGCTGGCCGAGGCACTCGCTCCCGGCCTCCTCTCCACGGTGGTCACCAACTCCACGCCGATCGCGTCCGCCCTCGCCACCCGGCAGGTCGCCGATGTCCACCTGCTCGGCGGTCGCGTCCGTGGACTCACCCAGGCAACCGTCGGCGCCCCCACCGTGGAGGCCCTGCGGGATCTGAGGGTCGACGTCGCCTTCCTCGGGACGAACGGCTTCAGCCTCTCCCACGGCTTCTCCACCCCGGATCCCAGCGAGGCCGCGGTCAAGCGCGCGATGGTCACCAGTGCGAACCTCGTGGTCGTGCTGGCGGACTCCTCGAAGTCCGGGACCGACTACCTCGTCAGCTTCGCGCGGCCCGAGGACGTGGACGTGCTCGTCACGGACACCGGCCTCGGCCACGTGGATGCCAACGCCCTGTCCGACCTCACCAAGGTGGTTCTCGCATGATCGTCACATTCACCGCCAATCCGAGCCTCGACCGCACCGCGACGCTCGACCGGCCCCTCACCCGCGGCGGGGTCCACCGCGTGGACTCCGTCACCGTGGAGGCGGGCGGCAAGGGCGTCAACGTCGCCCGCGTGCTGCACGACGCCGGCCAGGAGGTCCTCGCCGTCCTCCCGGCGGGATCGTCCGACCCGATCGTCGCCGCGTTGCGGGCCACCGGCCTCCCCCATGCGGCGGTCGAGATCTCCGGGACCGTGCGCACCAACCTCACGTTGACCGAGGCCGACGGCACCACCACGAAGATCAACGAACCCGGCCCCACCCTGACGGATGCACAGGTGGACGCCGCCGCCGCGCGCCTCCTCGCGGCGGCTGACGGCGCCGCGTGGGTGGCGCTCTCGGGCTCGCTCCCCCCCGGCGCCCCCGTCGACTGGTACGCCCGCCTCGTCACCGCCCTGAAGCCGCTGGGCTGCCTCGTCGCGGTCGACACCTCGGACGCCCCCCTCCAGGCAGTGGTGGACGCGCTGCCCGGAGCTGCCTTCGACCTGGTGAAGCCCAACTCGGAGGAACTCGCCCAGCTGACGGGCGAGGACCCGATCTGGCTGGAGGCCTCCGCCAAGCGTGGCGACCCCCGACCGGTTGCCGCCGCAGCGCGCAGCCTCCACGAGCGCGGTGTGAGTGCCGTACTCGCCACCCTCGGCGCCGCCGGTGCCGTCCTCGTCACCGCGGAGGGCTCCTGGTACGCCGAAGCCCCCTCCATCCCGGTCAGGAGCACGGTCGGCGCCGGCGATTCCTCCGTGGCGGGCTACATCCTCGCCGCGGTGGCGGGAGCGAGCCCTGAACGCAGGCTCGCCACCGCCGTCGCCCACGGATCCGCAGCGGCGGGCCTCGCGGGCACGACCCTCCCCAAGCCCGGCGACGTCGACCCCGACGCCGTCGTCATCCACCGCATCGACTGACCCGCACGGAACTGACATCACCCGCACGACACCGACATCACCCGCACGAAATCCAGGAAAAATCCGGAAGAACCCCCACCTTCAACCTTCGAAAGAGGACGACATGAAGCTGATGACGACAGAGCTCGTCGCACTTGACGCCGACCTTGGCGCCGCCAAGGCGGACGTCATCGAGTCGCTGGCGCGGCTCGTCGCGGGCGCCGGCCGCGCCGACGCCGCCGGCCTGACCAGGGACGCCATGGAACGCGAGGGCAAGGCCGCCACCGGCCTTCCCGGCGGTTTCGCCATCCCCCACTGCCGCTCGGCCGCCGTCACCGAGAGTTCGCTCGCGTTCGCGCGGCTGTCCACGCCCGTGGACTTCGGCGCCAAGGATGGCCCGGCTGACCTGGTGTTCCTCATCGCCGCCGCCGAGGGCGGCGACGCGGACCACCTCAAGCTCCTGACCAAGCTCGCCCGGGCGCTGGTGAGGAAGGAGTTCCTCGTCTCCCTGCGGGCGGCAACCTCCAAGGAGGAGATCGTCGCACTGGTCGACGAGGTCCTCGAGCCCGCACCCGCGGCCGTCCCCGCAGGGGCGGCACCCGCTGCGGGCGCCACCGCTGCTGCCGCCCCGGCTGCCGCCGCAGAGGAGGCGGAGCGGCCGGTCGTGGTCGCCATCACCGCCTGCCCCACCGGCATCGCCCACACCTACATGGCCGCGGACCACCTGGTGAACGCGGGCAAGGAGATGGGAATCGACGTCCAGATCGAGACGCAGGGTTCCAGTTCGGTGACCCCCGTTCCCGCCAGCGTGATCCGGAACGCCTCCGCGGTCATCTTCGCCACCGATGTCGGCGTGAAGGACCGCGAGCGGTTCGCCGGCCTGCCCGTCATCGAGTCGGGCGTGAAGCGCGCGATCAACGAGCCGGCCAAGATGCTGGAGGAGGCGCTCGCCGCCGCGAAGAACCCGAACGCCCGGCGCGTCTCGGGCACCGCGACCGCCGCGCAGGGCGACGAGGGCGCCAAGCTCGGCTGGGGCAAGCGCATCCAGCAG
>RZYE01000053.1 GCA_009930425.1 Actinomycetota bacterium
CGAGGTGGCGCAGCGGATGCAGCGGGTGATGGGTGGCATGACGGGAGCGTCGCTCGGCGAGCCGTTCGACCGGCCCCTGACCGCCCACTTCCTCGGCGGTTGCACGATCGGGGCCACCGCGAGCGACGGCGTCGTCGACGGCTGGCAACGCATCTTCGGCCACCCGGGTTTGCATGTCATGGACGGTTCGGCGGTGACCGCGAACCTCGGGGTCAACCCCTCGCTCACGATCACCGCCCAGGCCGAACGTGCCATGGCGTTCTGGCCGAACAAGGGCGAGCCGGACCCCCGCCCGGCGCTCGGCGAAACCTACCGCCGGGTGGAGCCCGTCGTGGCGACGGCGCCAGCCCTTCGCTGACAATCCTGTCCGTCCCTCGATGGAGGGGCTTCCCACCGCCTATACGCGTGGAAACATGCGGAGGGTCGGTCCCAGAGGCGGTGGCCCGAGATGCGGGACCGCCTCCGGGGGGGAGAGCGTGAAATGACAGAGACCTATCATCTGGGCATCGACGTCGGCACGAGCCGCGTCGCAGCCGCCACCGCCAGGTTCACTCAGGATGGCAGCGTCCTGGCCACCCAGGTGGCACTCGGCCGCCGCAGCGATCACGTCCCTGCAGTCGTGTTCGTGACCGCGGAGGGCGAGCTGCTGTTCGGCGACACTGCCGAACGCCGCGGGCTCACGGAGCCCGAACGGCTCGTCCGCGAGTTCCGGCGGAGTGTGGGCGACGAGGTTCCCGTGCTCGTCGCAGGGCACCAGCTTCCCGCGGAGGTGCTCTTCGCGAAGACCATCGCCGGTGTCGTCGACCTTGTCACGGAGCGGGAGGGCGCAGCCCCTGCCAGTGCCATCGTCACCCACCCCGCGACGTGGGGGCCCCATCGGACCGGTCTCGTTCGCGCCGCACTGACGGACCTGGGGCTCCAGCACGTCGATCTCCTCAGCGAGCCGGAGGCTGCCGCCCGGAACTTCGAGGCCACGCACCCCCTCGATCTCGGCGACACGCTGGCCGTCTACGACCTCGGTGGAGGCACGTTCGACGGCACCGTGCTACGCCGAGTGGAGGGCGGCGCGTTCACGGTCCAGGGGCAGGTCCACCTGGACACGCTGGGCGGTACCGACTTCGACGATGCGGTGCTCGGCCACGTCCTCAGGTCAACGGGTCTCGCCGGGACGTCCCTGGACGTCGAGGGGGCCCAGATCGCCCTCACCCAGCTCCGCAGGGAGTGCATCGACGCGAAGGAGTCGCTGTCCTTCGACTCGGACGTGGCCATCCCGGTCCTTGTCCCCCCGTGCAACACCACGGTCCGGCTCACGCGCTCGGAGTTCGAGGGGATGATCGAGCAGGGCCTCGATCGCACGCTTGACGCCCTGGACGACGCCCTGGAGCGCGCCGGCATCGGCGTGGAGCAGGTCGCGGCGTTCCTCCTCGTCGGTGGCTCCTCGCGCATTCCGCGAGTGGCGCAGCGGCTGTCCGAGCTCTTCAACCGCCCACTCGCGATCGATGCCGACCCGAAGTCGTCCATCGCGCTCGGAGCCGCTCGGGCTGCGCTCGTCCAGCAGGGGGGCGTGCTGCCGGCCGGAACGCTCGCCCTGCGGGATGAAGCCCCATCCGCCGGAGGCCTCGAACTCATCGACGGCACACCCCGCAGTGACCTCGTGCTTGCCGGTTCAGCTGACTCCCAGTCCCCCTCCACGACCAAGTGGTACACAGGGCTCTCACTCGGGGCACTGACGGTGGCTGCGGCACTCTGGTTCGGAGGATCGGCGGTCGGTGGTCTCCCGGGAATCGTGAACGATGCCCAGCCCGCCAGGATGGTGGCCTCCCCGAGCGACGATTCCTCCACCGGAACGCAACCGGAAGAACCTGCTGCCACTGCCGCAGCAGCCGACCCGGACCAGGACGCCCCGGCTGAGCCTGATGAGCCTGCTGAGCCTGCTCTGGAGGTTGTCGAGGCATCCTCGACCACGGCCTCCGCCACGAGCAGCAGGCGTCCTTCGGCGTACCTGGGAGTCCCTGCCTCAGCACTCTCTCCCACTCCGGTCCCGAAACCCACACCGTCACCGACGCCGACACCGACGCCGACGCCCCGGCCGACCAGCTCACAGCTGGCGCCGATCCCGGACGCCAGCCCCACGTCGTCGACCACGTCACCGACGACGCCACCGGCCGCCTCCCCCAATCCCACGATCGCGCCGACCATTCCACCGGACCCTGATCCGCCCCTGGTTCCCGCGACGATTCCGCCGGAGACGGAACCGACCACACCGGCACCCACAACGCCCCCCGAGCCCGAGCCCACCGCCCCGGCCCCGGAACCCAGCACGAGCCCAGAGCCGACGACGCCGCCCGCGCCCGAGCCCACCGCCCCGGCCCCGGAACCCAGCCCGGAGCCGACCACGCCGTCAGCTGAACCCGAGCCCGAGCCCACCCAACCGCCCCCGGATCCGTCCCCGGAACCGACCTCCGTCTGAGCATGCGAGCACCCTCAGCAATGACGGCACCACAGCTCGCGTTCTTCACGGGCTCCGGTCACGCGCGCCCGGCCATCGAGGCCATCGCCGTGATGACACCTCCCCGCGCTCTCATCGTGGGAACGGCGGGTTCCGGGAAGACCGCCCTCCTGCGCCAACTCAACGACATCCTGGACGTCCGCGGGGTCGCGGTCAGTGTGTTCCGCGACGGGATGGACCTCGGCGACGTACCGATGTCCGACGTGCTCGTCGTCGACGACCTGCACCTCCTGGACTCAGCGCATGCCGAAGCCGTCCGAGTCCGGTCCGCCGACCCCAGCGCGGCGTTGATCGTCGCGACACGTCCGATGCCGCAATCCACCGTGATCTCCGACATCTCCCGCCGACTCGAACGCAGCGTTCCAGCGATCGTCCTGGGGCAGGTCTCGCGATCGGACGTACTCGCCCACCTCGAGGAACAAGGGGAGACCATCTCACCCAGCTGCCTCGACCAGTTGCTCGGCATGACCGGGGGCGTCACGTGGCTCGTCTCCCATGCCCTCGCCACCCACCACGTCAGGGACTGCGACGACGACTCCCGCCATCACGGACTCCGCCGCTCCCTCGAGGCCAGGATCATCCATCGCCTCGACTCGCTCGAGCCACCACTGCGCCGAATGATCGAATCGGTCAGCGTCGATCACCGGGACCACTCCTTCAGCGAGGGCACGACGGCGATGGACGAGCTCATCGCGCAGGGCTACGCCGAGGGCCTCCTGCTCCGCAACGGCCTCCCGGTCCCGGTGGTGCGATCCGCCGTCCAGGCATCCATTCCGGCCCACCGGCTGGCCGAACTCGGCGCGTTGGAGCCCGACAGGCTCGTGTCGGGCCTGGACCGGCCCGGCTTGACGGCACGCCGGGCGAGGGCCGCGTGGGCGGCGGGGAACCTCGATGAGGCCTCAGGCCTGGTCGACACCGCGCTGACGGATCCTGACCTCCGGGACGCGGCGCAGTCCAGCCGTGACGACGTGTCGGACACGGCCGCCGCCGTGTGGGCGGCACGCGGCATGATGGCCACCGCGAGCGAGCTCTACGACGCCGTGCCACCTCACGGCGGGGCCCCCGCGATCCGTGCGGCGCTCGCCCACATCGGCGCAGGCGCCGTCGAGCGGCTCGAGAAGGCTTGCGATGGCCCCGCGCAACCGCCCGGCACAGACGCGCCCTCGACCCTCGGGATCGCACTGCGCCTGCTCGACAACGGGCTTCGCTCCTCGCTGGAGAACGAGGTCTCCCCCTCCACGCTCAGCCACCTGGTTCGCGCCGCAGAGCTCTACACGGCATCACGGTCCACGGATCCGCTCCCGGAGCTGCCGGCGATCGTCGCGGCGGCTGTTGCGATCGGCGCGGGCGACCTTGCGACGGCCCAGCACGTGATCGAGTGCGCCGTCGCAGGCGATCATGGCGGCGCATGGGCGCGCCGGCGGCTCCTGCTGTGGCAGTCCTGGGTGGCGATCCAGGGAGAACGCCCCGCCGATGCGCGGGAAGCCCTGTCCAGGGCCGAGGAGATCAGCACCGCACCCTCGCCTCGCGACGAGATGCTGCACCAGGCGGTCCTCGTGACCCTCGCGCACCGTTATGAGGACGTCCCGACCCTCGAGGCCACGTGGCGCGCGGCGCTCGAGGGCGTCCGCCACGTCGACGTGGACCTCTTCACCCTCCTTCCTCTCAGCTCGCTCATCACCTCCGCCGCCCGCATCGGGGACTCCACCACCCTCGCACGCCACTTCTCGCAGGGGCTCGACCTCCTCGGGAAGCTCGGATCACCGCCGCTCTGGTCGGCCCACCTCCACTGGGCTGGTGTCCAGCAGGGCATCCTGCTCAACCGACCGGACTCGCTCCGCCCCCACGCTCGTGCGCTCGTGGCTGCGGCCCCACGCAGCCACGTGGCCGAGACCATGGCCACTGCTGGTGGCGTGTGGGTGTCGGTGCTCGCAGGTTCCGTCGACCCCGACGGCGTCGAAGCCGCTGCACGGGCACTGGCCGCCGTGGGGCTGGCCTGGGACGGCGCACGCATCGCGGGCCACGGCGCGCGCCGGACGCAGGACCGCAAGGTGGCGGCGCGTCTGCTGTCCGTTGCCCGGGAACTCCACCCGCACGACCTGGCACGGAAAGGCAGTCCGGCCGTTGAGAGGACCACGCCGTCTCGCGCGACCACCGAGACGATCGCACTGAGCGAGCGCGAACTCGACGTCGCGCGCCTCGTCCTCCGGGGGAAGACCTACGCGGAGATCGGCGAGACGATCTTCATCTCGCCACGAACGGTGGAACACCATGTCGCACACATCAGACGGCGCCTTGACGCGTCGTCCCGATCCGACCTCATCGCCAAGCTCCGCCTCGTGATTTCGGCGCCCGACGGCAGATCCCCCTAGCGCCCACGCCCGGGCATCGGGGCAATCCCCGATGCCACCGCCGCATCCAGCCCGTAGCTTGACGATTGGCGTCACCCGACCCACAGGAGACCGGACATGACAACAACACCACTGGCGACCATCGCAGACGCGCTGATCGAGTTCATCCTCAGCCTGTTGCGCGACCCCAACGGGGTCGACGAGTTCATCGAGGATCCAGAAGAGGTCCTGACCAGGGCCGGACTGGCTGACATCTGCGCCGCGGACGTGCGTGCGGTCCTCCCGGTCATCGTGGAGCATCCGGATGTGGCGCCGCGCCCGCCGGCACCGCAGCCTCCTCCGCCACCAGAGCCCCGCCCCGAGCCTCGCCCGGAACCACCGCCTGTCGTCAAGGAGATCGTCACGGTGGCGAACAACTTCCACATCGACAACCGTTCCACGATCGTCGACCAGTCGGTGAACCAGAGCATCTGGGCCGAGGGCGACGTGACCCAGATCTTCGACCAGGAAGCAGTCCTGGCGGTGGGTGACGAATCCGTCGCGAGCGGCGAGGACACGTCGATCGACAACTCCGAGACCGACATCACCGCGGGCGACATCGCGATCGGCAACACCGAGACGACCACCGAGATCGACGACTCCTTCAACGACGAGTCCACGACCATCGACGTCTCGGTCGACACCGAGGCGGACGACTCCTTCAACGACGAGTCGACCGAGGTGGAGATCGAGACGGAGATCGAGGACTCGTTCCAGAGCGAGACCACCACCGAGTACTCCTCCGAGACGGACATCGACACCACCGTCGAGAACACCGTGATCCTGCCCGAGCCGGAGCCTGAGGAGACATCGGCCTACGTCGCGGCGGAGATCGAGGAGATTCCGGTCGAGATGGAGATCGAGGAGCAGTGAGCTGAGCGACGTCACCAGGAAGGAGCGGCCGGAGAAGGATCGACCGGAACGGCCTCCTCTTGCCAGTCCGAACGCGCCGCCGGTCCTCGTCAAGCAACCGCCGCCGGCCTCGGTGCGGCTGAGCCAGCTGCTGTGGGTGCTCAGCTTCGTCGCAGGTGGGTTCGCGGTCGTGTACTACACCATCATCCGCGAGGACCAGCTCCCGCTGATCGCGGAGGCGATCCGCGGGGTGGACGCGACTCGCAGTGATGACGTCTACACGACCGCGGCGGACATCGTCTACTGGTCGGGATTCGCGATCATGGTGACCATCCTGCTCATCCAGATCACCCTGCTCGTGTCCTTCATGAGCCGGAGGGAGGGCATCCGGTGGTGGCAGCTCGCGACCCTGATCCTCCAGGCGCTCCTCTTCGCACTCGCGCTCGAGCTGGTGGCGGGCGGGGAGAAGGGCGTGCTCCTGCGGCAGCTGCTAGCCGGGCAGTGCGGTCTCGTGCTGCTCGCGCTCCTGATCAGCACCTTTCCCGCCGCCATCCACTGGACCGCCCGACAGCATGATGTCCGCCGAGGGCTTGTCGGCTCGAGCGCCACCGACCTCTGAGGCGATCTCCTCGAGGCTGCGGATCACGATCCGGCACACCTCGACCGCAGCACGCTCGGTCAGGGGGGACTGACTCGCCGCCCGCCAGCGATCCAACTCGGACAGCACCCGTGTCCCCACGGTTGCAGCGTCGGTGTCCTCTGGCAGGCCGAGCCGGGCCGCTGCCCCGATACCGCCACCGCCCGCAATCCGTACGGCGGCGGTCGCCTCCCCAGCGGGCAACGGCAACCCGGCCACGCGAGCCTGGGAGATGAGGGAAAGCTCGCGCAGACCGTGCGCGTTGGCCTGGATCCGCTCGATTCCCGCACTGACGGCCTCCGAGCCGTCCCGGGGTCTCTCACGCAGGAGCCGGTCCAGTCCGTCGAGCACTCCACGAACCTTGAGGGTTTCCGCTCGAGGGCCGAAGTGGACGCTGATGAAACTGCTCAGGTCGTTGAGGCCGCTGTGTTGCACCATCCACTCAGCGAGGTCCGAGGAATCGGCCGCACCCGTCCTGATGAGCGAGGTGGCGAGCCGGACGCCGTAGATGCCGAACCTCGCGAGGAGATCACGGCGCGCCTCCTCCCCCAGGCTGACGAAATCAGCGGGCCGGCCGAAGCGGTCCGCCGAGACCAGGAGACGTTCACGGTCGCGGCGTTCCAGTGCGGCAAGCTCACGGAACGCGGCGAATTCGCTCTCCCTGAGCGTGCGAGCGCCCTCTGCCAGAAGGCCCGCGACCGGGATGACGGCAAGTGCGAGGGAGGCCAGGCCGCCGTCGAGCTCGTAGCGGCGTGCCACCTTGCCCGCCGACAGCAGCGAGTCGATGCGTCCTGAGCCGATCTCGTCGGCGCGGGAGAGGACGGCGACGGCGTTGACGGTCCGGGATGCCCCGGCCGCGGTGTCGCGGAACGCCTCGAGGAACCTGAGATCCGACGGGTGGAGGTGCCGCAGGAGATAGACGATCGCGTCCGCCGAGGACGGCGCGTCCTCGGGAGCCAGGAAGGTGGCGGATCGGGCGGACACGTCGCGCGAGAGTGAGGCGATTCCTGGGGTGTCGATGAGGATCGCGGAGCGCAGTGCACGGGAGGGCCAGCCGACGTCGATCCGATCGACGTCGTCGGACGAGAGGTCCCCGAGGTCGAGGACGAGCTTGCCCTCCTCTCGCCGGACCGGCAGCCGACGAGGTGGCCCGTCGTGAGGATGGAGGGTGACCGACGGCGTGTCCGCGTACCGGTACCAGGTCACGACGCGCGTGCACTCCCCGGCATCCGTCGGGGCGATCTGCTCGCCCAGCATCGCATTCAGCAGCGTGGACTTGCCCGCCTTGACGATTCCCGCGATCGCGAGGCGCAGGGGTTCGTGGAGTCGTCGCTCGAGTTCGTCGAGGACACCGGTTGCCTCGGGGTCCCGGCCGTAGAGCCCGCGTGCTGCGCCGATGAGCCGGGCAGCGTCATCGACAACGTCCGTCCTCACCGACCGACGACCTCCTTGACGCGCACTGGCGGCAGCGCCGGCATCTCCGTGCGAATCTGCTCGAGCTGGCGGAGTTGGCCCTGCAGCACTGCGATCCGCTTGTCCCGCTGGGTCGTGAAGGAACCGGCGGCCTGCTTGGCCGCGAGGACGGACTCGGCGAGCGACCTGTGGAGCTCATCGGCGATGGCACCGAAGTGGTCACGCGCAGTGCGCTGCACGATGCGCAGCCGGTCCTTGAGCTGCTTCGCCACCTGGAAAGTGACCTCGTCGATGTAGCGGCGCACGATGTTCTTCGCCTCGAACCGGCGCCGTGTGAGCCTGTTGCCCATGTCCTCACGATAGGCCCGACGGCCCACGAGCACCCCGGCCACCAGCGAGAGCGGGTTGATGAGGGACAGCCCGATGAGTCCCGTCGCGAGGCCGACCATCAGGACGCCACCGTACGAGCCGCGGACGCCGATGTAGATCTTCTCGCCCGCGCTGAGCTTGCCGGGGTCGAAGCCGGGCAGCGCCTCCACCGGGTCGAGCACGCCATCCGTAGCCCCGACCGCGATCGTCGGCAGGTCGAGCTTTCCCTCGACGAACAGCTCGGCGACCTCCTCGGTGAGCCACCGCGAGCGCTCGTCGGTCCAGACGAACGTCTCCGAGACGGCGGCGGCAACCCGTTGGTCGATCCACTCCGTGATCTGGTCCCAGATGGGGCCCGGGTCACCCTCGTCGATGGCCTGCTCCGCCTCCCGCTGGACGCGCCGCAGGCGGTCCCGGAGGTCATGCTCCATGTCGGAGATCAGGTCGGCGACGCCGTCGGCGAGGGCCACCTGCCATCGGGACGAGCGACTGCGGAACTCCTCCGCACGGGCCTTCGCATTCTCCAGCTCGGCGATGAGCCGCGGGGTGTCCTCGGGGTGGAGCAGCGCGCTGAGTTCGGAGCGCACGGACATTGTCATCTGCTCGACCACGAAGCTCAGGTCGTGCACCGCGCCACGGGTGCTGAGCACCTCGGCCCGCTCCAGGATCTCGGTTCGGAGGTGCGCGACGAGCGCCGGGAAGCCCGATTCAGCATTCAGTTCGCGGTCCTGCTCCGCAGCAGCGAGGAGGCGAAGATCGCTCGAGACCGAGAAGAGCGGCAACTCACCGATGTCCTTGAGGTGTCGCCGGTCGATGCGCTCGATCACCCGCCAGTCCGGATAGAGGTCGGTCTTCGCAAGGACGGCCGCCACGTTCGGCGAGATCCGCATGGCGTGCTTCAGCAGCTGGACCTCTGGTTCGGTGTACTCTTGGGAGGCGTCGGAGACCAGGAGTACGGCGTGCGCGGAGGCGAGCGCCGAGAGCGTTGCCAGCGCACTCGTCGAGTCCAGTCCGCCGACCCCCGGCGAGTCGATGAGTCGCAGCCCACCCTTGAGGATCTCGCGCGGCAACAACACCTCAGCGGCAAGGAAGTTTCGCTCGTTGCCGGGGTTGCCCGACTCGGAGACATATTGGGCGAGGTCGTCGATGGGAACAGGCTGCCGAACGATTCGCGGCTCTCCGTCGACGTCGTCCGACCGCAGCAGGACGAAGGCGGCGGGTTGCTCGCCGTAGCCGACGGCGGTGGGGACACTTGTGGCGACGTCGTCGTCGATGGGACAGACGGGGGCGTTGACGAGGGCATTGATCAGCTTGCTCTTGCCCTGCTTGAACTCACCGACCACGACGACGCGGACATTGGGGTCCGCGAGCCGAGCCTGGGTCTGCTCAAGTCGCTGGACGAGGTCCGTGCGCCCGGTGGCGGCGGCGAGGTGGCCGACGTTCTCGACGAGCTTGACCAGTTCGGTCGACTTCGGCGGCTCAGGATGGTCACGCATGCGGGCTCCCTCTCCGTACGATCAACGTGCTTTCAGCACCCTAGGCCATCCGGCAGGCACCAGTCGTCTGCGGGCGTCGCGTCGGTTTGTGCTCCAACGGCCCTTGCCCGGCCACCCACAGGCGGGTGGCCGGGCAAGGGGTGCACGGGGTCAGGATCAGAGGTCGATCTCCAGGTTCTCGCCACCGGTGGCGGCGCTGCCCGGGCTGAACAGGTTGCCGCTGTTCTCCCACTCGTAGCTGTTCTCGAACGTGGAGTCGATCTCGCTCGTGAAGGAGTCCTCGATCTCCACCTCGAGGTCGGTGTGCTGCGAGTTGTCGTTGAACGAGTCCTCGTACTCGAGCTCGACGTCCATCTCGTACTCCTGCGAGAAGTCGTTGAAGGAGTCGTTGATCCTCGTGTCGATGTCGGTGTTGCCGATGTTGATGTCGCCGAGGTCGAGGTGCATCTGCGAGTTGTCGATCTCGACGTCGTCGCCCGCCGCGATCGAGTCGTCACCGAAGGCGATGGTCGCGTTCTGGGCGAAGACCTGGTCGACGCCACCGCCGTTGCCGGCCGAGACCATCTGGTTCACCGACTGGTCGACCTGCAGCGAGCGGTTGTCGATCTCGACATCGCCGGCACCGCCGCCGTGGCCCCACGCGCCCTTGGCCGGGCCTGCCGCGCCGGCAGCACCGAAGAGCCCACCGAGGTTCAGGTCTCCGAAGCCAGCGTTGTACTGGCGGACACCGATGGTGGTGGAGTGGTCGTTCAGGGTCTGCGTGTTGAACGAGCTGGTGATGTTGAAGGAGTCCTGGTTGCGCACCGAGCTGTCCCACTCGGCGTTGTAGGAGTCCTCGATCTCCGTCTCGATCTCCGTGTTGATGGAGTTGTCCGAGTTGTCGTTGAACGAGTCCTCGATCTCGACCTCGAGCTCCACCTCCGTCTCTACGGAGTTGTCGTTGAAGGAGTCCTCGGCCTCGTTCTCGACCGAGTTGTCGTTGAACGAGTCCTCAACCTCAACGTCGGTCTCGACCTCGGTCTCGACGTCCGTCTCGATGTTGGTGGAGTTGTCCGAGTTGTCGTTGAACGAGCCATTGGCCTCGTTCTCGACGGAGTTGTCGGTGTTGAACGATTCCTCGGCGACGTTCTGGACGCCCAGAGCGTTGAGGTTGTTGTCGTCCATGGTGTTCCTTTCTCGCAAGAAAGCCGGGCGGCTCCCGTGAAACGCC
>RZYE01000340.1 GCA_009930425.1 Actinomycetota bacterium
GCGGGGTGCGTACACGACGTACGCCGCCCGGCTCGCCAAGCTGCACAACGAGATCCTGGCGGGCCGCGCCGTCGACGTCCGTGACGTGGGCCAGCGCGTACTGGAGGAACTGACTGGACAGCGGGCGGAGAAGGAGGTGCTGCCGGAGGGCTCGATCCTCGTGGCCGAGGACCTGACGCCGTCCGACACCGCCTCCCTGGACCGCGAGCGCGTGGCCGGCTTCGCCACCACCTCGGGCGGCGCCACCTCCCACGTGGCGATCCTCGCCCGTTCGCTCGACATCCCGGCCGTGGCCGGCATCGAGGCCCGGGCGCTGGACCTCCCGAACGGCTCCCGAGTGATCCTCGACGGCGCCAAGGGCACCGTGCGCATCAACGTCACCGAGGAGGAGGTGGCCGCGATCCGCCAGCGGCAGGCCCGGCACGCCGAGCGCCGCGCCGCCGAACTGGCCGCCGCCGAGTTGCCCGCGACCACCGCGGACGGGCACCACGTGGAGGTGGTGGCGAACATCGGCGGGCTGGAGGACGCCGTCGCCGCCATGGGCAAGGGCGCCGAGGGTGTGGGCCTCCTTCGCTCCGAGTTCGTGTTCATGGGGCGGGCGAAGGCCCCCACCGAGGACGACCAGGCCGAGGTCTACACCGCGATCGCCCAGGCCCTGAAGCCGGGGCAGCCGCTGGTGATCCGCACGCTGGACGTCGGCGGGGACAAGCCGCTGCCGTACCTGCCGATCCCCCGCGAGGAGAACCCGTTCCTCGGCGAGCGCGGCATCCGCGTGGGACTCGACCGGCCGGACATCCTGCGCACCCAGGTGCGGGCGATCCTCCGGGCCGCCGGCGCCGGGGCGAAGCTGCAGGTCATGTTCCCGATGATCGCCACGATGGAGGACTTCCGTCTGGCGAAGCGGGTCTTCGAGGAGGAGCGCGCCAAGATGAACCTGGCGCCGGTTCCCCTCGGGATCATGGTGGAGGTGCCGTCGGTGGCCGTGATGGCCGAGCAGTTCGCCGCCGAGGTGGACTTCTTCTCGGTGGGCACCAACGACCTCACCCAGTACACCCTCGCGATGGACCGCGGCCACCCGAAGCTCGCACCGCAGGTGGACGGGCTCAACCCCGCCGTCCTCGGCCTCATCGCGAACGCGGTGAAGGCGGCGCACGCCCACGGCAAGTGGGTGGGGGTGTGTGGCGGCATGGGTTCCGACCCGCAGGCCGTGCCACTTCTCGTGGGACTCGGGGTGGACGAACTGTCCGTGTCCATCCCCGCCATCCCGTCCGTCAAGGCGCAGATCCGCGAGCTCACCCTCGCGCAGTGCCAGGAGCTCGCGGCCCGCGCGCTCACCCAGGATTCCGCCGCCGCCGTCCGCGCCCTCGTGCCGGCCGACGAGATCTGATCGGAGACTAACCATGACAACCACTGCTGAAACCACCGAGAAGCAGGGCATCGGCAGCCGGATCTTCGGCCAGGCCCAGAAGCTCGGCAAGTCCCTGATGCTGCCGGTGGCCGTGCTGCCGGTGGCGGGCATCCTGCTGGGCGTCGGCGGCGCGTTCGTCGGCGGGTACAACCAGGACGCCATCACCCAGGGCTACTGCACCGTCGACGGCGTCGAGTTCGTCGCCGACGTGGCGGCCTGTGCCGTGGACGGCGCGGCCGGCAACCCCGTGGCTGCGGGCATCGTGGCCGAACCGGTCTACATCTTCCTGCAGATCCTGCAGGGCTCGGGCGACCCGATCTTCGCAGCGCTCGGCCTGATCTTCGCGATCGGCGTGGCGCTCGGCATCGCCCGGAACGACGGCGTCTCGGCCCTGGCCGCGACGGTCGGCTTCCTCGTGATGTCGGGGACGCTCGGCGTGGTGGCGCAGGCCCGGGGCATCGAGACGAGGTCCGTACTGGGCATCCAGAGCCTCGACACCGGCGTTTTCGGCGGCATCCTCGTGGGCATCATCGCCGGCTGGGCGTTCAACAAGTACTACCGGATTTCACTCCCGCCCTACCTGGGGTTCTTCGCCGGGAAGAGGTTCGTCCCGATCGTGACGGCGTTCGCCGCGATCGCGCTCGGGCTCGTGCTGTCCTTCATCTGGCCGCCGGTGGGGAGCTTCATCGAGAACACGGCGAACAGCGTCATCAGCGCCAACGCGCCAGTGGCGGTGTTCGTGTACGGCATCGTGGAGCGCGCGCTCCTGCCGTTCGGCCTGCACCACATCTGGAACGCGCCGTTCTTCTTCCAGGTGAACGTGGGCGGCTGGGAGGACTGCAACGGCATCCTCACCTGCTTC
>RZYE01000054.1 GCA_009930425.1 Actinomycetota bacterium
ATCTCCAGCTCAGGTTGAAGGTTGGACCGGACGAGAGGGAACTCCCGTGGCAGCACCCCAGAACTACTTGGCGGTCATCAAGGTGGTCGGGATCGGCGGCGGTGGTGTCAACGCCGTCAACCGGATGATCGAGGTCGGGCTCAAGGGCGTCGAGTTCATCGCGGTGAACACCGACGCCCAGGCCCTGCTGATGTCGGATGCGGACGTGAAGCTCGACGTCGGTCGTGACCTCACCCGCGGGCTCGGTGCCGGCGCGGACCCGGAGGTGGGACGCCGTGCGGCGGAGGACCACACCGAGGAGATCGAGGAGGTTCTCCGCGGTGCCGACATGGTCTTCGTCACCGCCGGCGAGGGCGGCGGGACCGGCACGGGGGGCGCCCCCGTGGTCGCCCGCATCGCCCGGAGCCTCGGCGCGCTGACGATCGGCGTGGTGACGCGCCCCTTCACGTTCGAGGGCCGGCGGCGGTCCACGCAGGCCGAGAACGGGATCGATGCCCTGCGGTCGGAGGTCGACACCCTCATCGTCATCCCGAACGACCGGTTGCTCTCCATCTCCGACCGTTCCGTCTCCGTGCTTGACGCCTTCAAGTCCGCCGACCAGGTGCTGCTCTCCGGCGTCCAGGGCATCACCGACCTCATCACCACCCCCGGACTCATCAACCTCGACTTCGCGGACGTCAAGTCCGTCATGAAGGATGCGGGCTCGGCCCTCATGGGCATCGGCAGTGCGCGTGGCGAGGGACGGAGCGTCGAGGCGGCGGAACTGGCGATCTCCTCCCCCCTGCTCGAGGCCTCGATCGACGGCGCTCACGGCGTGCTCCTCTCCATCCAGGGTGGCTCCGACCTCGGCCTGTTCGAGATCCACGAGGCCGCACGCCTCGTCCAGGAGGCAGCACACCCGGAGGCCAACATCATCTTCGGCGCCGTGATCGACGACGCGCTGGGCGACGAGGTCCGGGTCACCGTGATCGCAGCGGGCTTCGACACCCAGGATCACCGTGCGGCAGCCCCTGCCCGCGCCTCGCGCCCCGTCGGCGAGGTGGCCGAGAAGACGCCGGTTGCCCCGGCGCCGGCCGCGGCCGTGCCGTCGCCCGCACCCTCCCCGTCACCGGCGTCCCCGGATGCCGCGCCGGCATCGTCCTTCGAGATCCCGCGGGTCTTCGAGGAGGACCGGCCGCGCCGCCAGGTGGAGGACCTCGACATCCCCGACTTCCTGAAGTAGGGCGTTGCTGACCTGCCGCATCTCCCCCGGCGCGGTCGCCGTGTTCACGGACCGCACCGGGGGAGTGTCACGTCCGCCCTGGGACAGCCTCAACCTCGCGCTCCACGTGGGCGACACCACCGCCGACGTCGCCGAGAACCGTTCGCGGCTGGAGCGGGCAGTGGGCGCGCGCATCGTCTGGATGGACCAGGTGCACGGGACGGACGTCCGCGTCCTCCGCGGGGAGACGGAGTCCGCCGGGGAGTGCGACGCCGTCGTCCTGGAGGCCCTCGACGGCCTCGCTCCCGCCGTCCTGGTGGCCGACTGCGTGCCCCTCCTCCTGGCCGACACCACCGGCGGGGTCCGCGCCGCCGTCCACGTGGGCCGGGCCGGACTGTTCGCGGGGCTGCCGGAGCGGGTGGCCGCCGAGATGCGGACCGTGACCGACGCGCCCCTTCACGCGGTGGCCGGACCGCACATCTGCGGTCGTTGCTACGAGGTGTCCGCCGCCCTCGCGGAGCAGGCGGGCCCTCTCGGCGCTCGGAGCACCACGCGGTGGGGGACACCGGCGATCGACCTGTTGGCGGGGATCAGGCGACAGCTGGACGGAATCCCGCTCACCCACGTGGGCACGTGCACCCACGAGGACAGCCGCCTCTACTCCTACCGCCGGGACGGCACCACGGGTCGCATGGCCGGCGTCGCCGTGCGCGACACGCCGAGCCGAATGTGAGGGGTGGCCCACTCCTCTCCGTTAGCGTCTCGGGTGAGGAACCGGGTGAGGAGCGGACCATGGCTGGAGCACTGCGCAAGACGATGGCCTATCTCGGACTGTCCGAGGTGGACGAGGAGGAGGGCTATGGCTACGCCGACGAGGCCCCCACTGCCCCGGACCGCACCGAACGGACGGATCGGGCAGAGCGGGCAGAGCGCGCCCCCTCGAGGGTGGTGACTCCCATGCCCCGGGTCGTCAGCGAGCCCTCCGTGGAACTCTCCCGCATCGTGACCGTCCACCCGACCACCTACAACGAGGCACGTGAGATCGGTGAGGCCTTCCGCGAGGGCATCCCGGTGATCATGAACCTCACGGGGCTCGCAGAGCCCGAGGCGAAGCGCATGGTGGACTTCTCCGCCGGCCTGGTCTTCGGGCTGCACGGAGTGATCGAGCGGGTCACCAACCGGGTGTTCCTGCTCTCCCCGGCAACCGTCCACGTCGAGTCCGAGACGCGCGAGGTGGAGACCCACAGCCGGTTCTTCAACCAGGGCTGACTCGCCGATGGGAGCGATCCTCGAGGTCCTCGCGTTCCTGCTGTACCTCTACACCTTCGTCCTCATCGCCAGGATCGTGTTCGACCTCATCCAGGTGTTCTCCAGGGGCTGGCGTCCGCAGGGGCCCATCCTGGTGGTGGCGAACGTCGTGTACACCCTGACCGACCCGCCGGTGCGCTTCTTCCGCCGGCTGATCCCGCCGTTGCGCATCGGCTCGATCGCGCTCGACGTCGGGTTCCTCCTCCTCTTCATCCTCGTGAGCTTCGCGCGCACCCTGCTGCTCATGCTCGCCAGCCAGTTCTGAATCGGTGCCACGCCCCATGGGGAACGCGACACCAGGGGTTTATCCGCTATCGTGAGTGAAGCGAATGACTCGTCATTCGCGGCGAGTCCAGATTCGAGCGAGGAGACGACATGGCGCTGCTGAGTGCAGACGACGTCCTCAACAAGAGGTTCCAGCCCACCAAGTTCCGCGAGGGCTACGATCAGGACGAGGTCGACGACTTCCTTGACGAGATCGTCAACACGCTGCGTGCCGTGCAGGCCGAGAACGACGAGCTGAAGGCGAAGCTCGAGGCGTGCGAGAACCGGGTCGCCGAACTGTCCCGCGCCGGGAGCGCCGCTCCCGCTGCCGCTCCTGCCCCGGAGCCGGAGCACGAGCCCGAGCACGAACCCGAGCCCGAGCCCGAGCCGCAGGCACCCGTGCAGGCCGCCTACGCGGCTCCGCAGCAGGCATCGTCGGGCCCGGAGTCCGCGGCCGGGATGCTCGCGCTGGCGCAGCGGTTGCACGACGAGTACGTCCGCAACGGCCAGGAGGAGGGTGACCGCATCGTCGCGGAGGCCCGCTCCAACGGGGAGAACCTGATCCGTGAGGCCGAGACCAAGCGCGATCAGACCCTGCAACAGCTCGAGGGCGAGCGGTCCCTCCTGGAGCGCAAGATCGACGAGCTCCGCAACTTCGAGCGGGAGTACCGCTCCAGGCTGAAGTCCTACCTCGAGGGCCTCCTCGCGGATGTCGACTCCCGGGGCAACGTGTCGGCCGAGATGGGCGAGAACTGATCCAAGCGTCGTCGGCGGCGGTACCTGACGGTGCCGCCGCCGTTCGCGCGGATGGGGGTGGGAGATGAGCCGGCACCGTGCTGCGGGCCCGGCCCGGCGTCGCCGCCGCGAGGGCCCCGTGAACACGCGCCTCGTGGCACTGGTGTTCCTGCTCGCCATCGTCGTCGTGGTCATCGACCAGGTGACCAAGGCGATCGCCACGACGACTCTCTCCGAGACCGAGGCGCGGCCGCTGGTCGGTGACTTCCTCACGCTCCAGCTCGTCTACAACCCGGGAGCCGCCTTCTCCTTCGCCAGCGGGATGACCTGGGTGTTCACCATCGTCGCGATCGTCGTGGTCACCGTCGTGATCCGGTTGTCCCACCGGATCGATTCCCTGTGGTGGGCGGTCCTCCTCGGACTGCTCCTGGGCGGGGCCACGGGGAACCTGATCGACCGGCTCTTCCGCCAGCCCGGCTTCGGCCGTGGCCACGTGGTGGACTTCCTCAACTACGGCGGCTGGTTCATCGGCAACCTGGCGGACGTGGCGATCGTTTCCGCCGCCGTCGGGATCGCGGTCCTCGCGATGGTGGGCCTGGAGGTGGATGGCACGCGCGCAGGCCGCCGGGCACCGGGCGAGCAGGCGGCCGATGGCTGAGTCGCGGCTCCTGCCCGTCCCTGACGGACTCGCGGGGGAGCGGGTCGATTCCGGCGTCGCCCGGCTGCTCGGCGTCTCGCGCACCCGGGCAGGCGAGATGGCCGAGTCCGGGATGGTCCTGCTGGACGGGCGTGCCGTCGGCAAGTCGGACAGGCTCACGGCCGGCTCGTGGCTCGACGTCACGCTCCCCGAGGCACCTGGCCCCGCGATCGAGCCCACGCCCGTCGAGGACTTCCACATCCTCCACCAGGACGCGGACGTCATCGTGATCGACAAGCCGGTGGGCGTGGCGGCCCACGCGTCGCCCGGGTGGACCGGTCCCACCGTGCTCGGGGCGCTCCTCGCCGCCGGGTTCCCCATCACGACGTCAGGAGCCGCGGAACGGCAGGGAATCGTGCAGCGGCTCGACGTCGGGACGTCCGGAGTGATGGTCGTCGCCCAGTCCGAGCAGGCCTACAGCATCCTCAAGCAGGCCTTCCGCGACCGCAGCCCGGTCAAGCTCTACCACGCGCTCGTCCAGGGCCGTCCCGACCCGTCCGCCGGAACCATCGACGCCCCGATCGGCCGCCACCCGGGTGCGGACTGGAGGATGGCGGTCACGGCAGCGGGCCGTCACTCGGTGACCCACTACCGCACGCTCGAGATGATGCGGCGCGCCAGCCTCCTCGAGGTGCACCTCGAGACCGGCCGGACCCACCAGATCCGGGTGCACATGGCGGCGACCGGGCACCCGTGCGTCGGGGACCTCACCTACGGGGCCGATCCCACCCTCGCGCGCGAGACGGGCCTGGTGCGCCAGTGGCTCCACGCCACCTCGCTCTCCTTCGCCCATCCCCATTCCGGGGAGTGGATGACCTTCACCTCCCCGTACCCCGAGGACCTGTCCCATGCGCTGGAGGTGTTGCGGTGATCCGGGTCGAGACCGTCGAGGACGCGGCGGGCCTGTCGGAGGCCTGGCGGATCCGCGAGGAGGTGTTCGTGGTCGAGCAGCGCGTCCCCGTCGAGGAGGAGATCGACGATCTCGACACGGCGGAGACCACGACCCACGCACTCGGCTGGCTCGACGACGAACTGGTGGCCACGGGGCGGGTCCTGTGGGATCCCGCCCATCCGGGCGAGGTCCACGTCGGCCGCGTGGCCGTCCGCGCGACGGCGCGGGGCCGGGGCGTCGGTGCTGCGCTGATGTCCCACCTCGAGGGCGTTGCCCTCGCCCGCCACGGCGTTCGCCGGGGGGATGACCTCGTGGTGCTCGTCGGGCTCTCCGCGCAGGAGCACGCCATCGGCTTCTACACCCGGCTCGGGTACTCACTCGTCCCCGGCGAGCGCTACCTGGACGCCGGCATCTGGCACCGGGACATGGAGCGCCGGGTCCGGGTCTGACACCACCGCGACCTACACTGGCAGGCATGGCCGACGCCCCCTTCGCACACCTCCATGTCCACACCGAGTACTCGATGCTGGATGGCGCGGCGAAGCTGGAGCCCCTCTTCAAGGAGGCCGTGGACCTCGGCCAGACCAGCCTCGGCATCACCGACCACGGGTACCTCTTCGGGATCTACGACTTCTACCGGACGGCGCGGAAGTACGGCGTCAAGCCCATCATCGGCATCGAGGCCTACCTCACGCCCGGCACGTCGCGCCGGGACCGGACGAGGGTCACCTGGGGGACCGCCGCCCAGCGTGACGACGACGTCTCCGCGCGGGGCGCGTACACCCACGCCACCCTGTGGGCGCGGGACAACGAGGGGCTGCACAACCTGATCCGGATGGCGTCGCACGCGTCCCTGGAGGGGCAGTGGGGCAAGTGGCCGCGGATGGACCGCGAGCTGTTGGAGGGCTACTCCCGTGGCCTGATCGGGACGACGGGGTGCCCGTCGGGGGAGGTGCAGGTGCGCCTGCGGCTCGGCCAGTACGACGAGGCCCTCCGCGCCGCCGCGGAGTTCCAGGACATCTTCGGCCGGGAGAACTTCTACGTCGAGCTGATGGACCACGGGCTCGAGATTGAGCGGAGGGTCCTCCCGGACCTGCTCCGCATCGCGAAGCACCTCGATGCCCCCATCGTCGCGACGAATGACTCGCACTACGTCTCCCCGAGCGACGTGGACACGCACGCAGCCCTGCTCTGCCTGCAGTCGGGCACCACCCTGTCGGACCCGGACAGGTTCAAGTTCTCCGGTGACACCTACTACCTCCGCCCGGGGGCGGAGATGCGGGAACTCTTCCGCGAGTTGCCGGAAGCCTGCGACAACACCCTCCTCATCGCCGAGCAGTGCGACGTCAGCTTCACCACCACGGCCGAGGGCGCGAACTACATGCCGGTGTTCCCCGTCCCGCCCGGCGAGGACCAGGTGTCGTGGTTCCTCCAGGAGGTCGAACGGGGGCTGCGCGAGCGCTATCCGGGCGGGATCACCGCGGAGGTGCGTGAGCGCGCCAACTACGAGGCCGGCGTCATCACCCAGATGGGCTTCGCGTCCTACTTCCTCGTCGTCGCGGACTTCATCACCTGGGCCAAGGGCAACGGCATCCGGGTGGGCCCCGGCCGGGGATCCGGGGCCGGCTCGATGGTTGCCTACGCCCTGCGGATCACCGACCTGGACCCCATCCGGCACGGCCTGCTCTTCGAGCGGTTCCTCAATCCGGACCGCATCTCGATGCCCGACTTCGACGTGGACTTCGACGAGCGCCGGCGCGGGGAGGTCATCGACTACGTCAACCGGAAGTACGGCGACGACCGGGTCGCTCAGGTCGTCACCTTCGGGACCATCAAGGCGAAGCAGTCGCTCAAGGACGCCGCACGAGTCCTCGGCCACCCCTTCGTCGTCGGCGAGCAGCTCACCAAGGCGATGCCGCCCTCCGTGATGGGCAAGGACATCCCGATCGGCCAGATCTTCGAGCCGAAGCACGAGCGCTACGCCGAGGCGGAGGAACTCCGCCAGATCTACAAGGACGACCCGGTGGCACGGGAGGTCGTCGACCTCGCCACCGGGCTCGAGGGGATCAAGCGGCACTGGGGAGTCCACGCCTGCGCGGTGATCATGTCCTCGGAGCCGCTCACGGACATCATCCCCGTGATGCGACGGCCGGCCGACGGCGCGATCATCACGCAGTTCGAGTACCCCACCTGCGAGGAGCTCGGCCTCCTGAAGATGGACTTCCTCGGGCTGCGGAACCTCACGGTCATCTCCGACGCCCTGGACAACATCGCCCGCAACGGCAAGGAGGTCCCCGACCTCGACGCCATCGGCCTGGAGGACCCGAGGACCTATGAGTTGCTCTCCCGCGGTGACACGCTCGGGGTGTTCCAGCTCGACGGGGGCGGGTTGCGCAACCTGATCCGGCTGATGCGCCCGGACAACTTCGAGGATATCTCCGCCACCATCGCCCTGTACCGGCCGGGTCCCATGGGCGTGAACTCCCACAACAACTACGCCTTCCGCAAGAACGGCCTGCAGCAGATCGATGCGATCCACCCCGAACTCGCCGAGCCGCTGGCGGAGATCCTCGGGACCACCTACGGACTGATCGTCTACCAGGAGCAGGTCATGGCGATCGCGCAGAAGGTGGCCGGATTCAGCCTCGGGCAGGCGGACCTGCTCAGGCGCGCCATGGGCAAGAAGAAGAAGGCCGAGCTGGACAAGCAGTTCGAGGGCTTCCAGTCCGGCATGCTCGAGCGGGGGTACTCGCCGGAGGCGGTCCGGACCCTGTGGGAGACCCTGGTCCCCTTCTCCGACTACGCCTTCAACAAGTCCCACACCGCCGCGTACGGCCTCGTCGCCTACTGGACCGCGTACCTGAAGGCCAACTACCCGGTCGAGTACATGGCGGCCCTCCTCACCTCGACGCCGGACAACAAGGACAGGCTGGCGATCTACCTCGCCGAGTGCCGGCACATGGACATCACGGTCCTGCCGCCGGACGTCAACTCCTCGGTGGGGACGTTCACCCCGGTCGGTGACGACATCCGCTTCGGTCTCGCCGCCGTGCGGAACGTCGGGACCCAGGTGGTCGAATCGATCGTGCAGGCCCGCACCGACGCGGGTGCGTACTCCTCCTTCGGGGACTTCATGAGCAAGGTCCCGGCGCCGGTGTGCAACAAGCGGGCCATCGAGTCACTCATCAAGGCGGGCGCCTTCGACTCCCTCGGGCACACCCGCCGGGCGCTGGTCACGATCCACGAGGACGCGGTCGATGAGGTGATCGCCATCAAGCGCAACGAGGCGATGGGTCAGTTCGACCTGTTCTCGTTCGAGCCCGAGCCCGCGGCCAGCCTCACCACGGAGATCCCCGAGCTGCCCGAGTGGGACAAGCGGGACAAGCTCGCCTTCGAGCGGGAGATGCTCGGACTCTACGTCTCCGACCACCCGTTGGCAGGTCTCGAGCACCTCCTGAACCGCTCCTCGGACATCAGCATCGGGGCGGTCAAGCAGGATGGTGCGCGCGACGGCGACATCGTCACCGTGGCGGGACTGGTGACGTCGGTGGTGCGGAAGATCACGAAGGCCGGCAAGCCCTGGGCGATCGCCGTGCTCGAGGACCTGAGCGGCGAGGTCGAGGTGACGTTCTTCCCGACCGCGTACCAGAAGGTGTCGGTGGTCCTGGCCGAGGACATCCTGGTCTCCGTGAAGGCACGTGTCTCGGTGCGGGAGGATTCCACGAGCCTCAATGCCATGGAGATGCGCCTCGTCGACGCGACCACCGTCAAGGCCGCGCCCGTGACCATCCAGATCGCCGAGCAGCGCTGCACGGTGCCGATGATCGAGCAGGTCGCCTCCGTGCTGGAGAGCCACGGGGGCAACGTTCCCGTCTTCCTCTCCGTCACCAACCGGGGTGGCCGGCGCCGGGTCGCGCTGGCGGACCGCTTCCGCGTCGATCCGGGACCCGCCCTCTTCGGGGACCTCAAGGCCCTGCTCGGCCCCGGGTGCCTCGTCGACTAACCGCACCACCCTTCCGACCAGCCTAGAATGGTACGCATGTTGCGCCGCCTCGACCTGAAGCACGCCACGGCGTCCGACCTCGCGAGCCTCCTGCCGCGGGCGGAGTTCGACATCGAGGCCGCCGTCGCCGCCGTCACGCCCCTGATCGCCGACGTGAGGGACCGGGGCGCCGCCGCGCTGGCCGACCAGGCAGAGCGCTTCGACGGCGTCCGGCCCGAGAGGATCCGCGTGCCGCGCGAGGCTCTCACGGGGGCGCTGGACCAGCTCGATCCCGGGGTCCGGGACGCCCTCGCACTGTCGATCGACCACGCCCGGCGCGCTCACGAGGCGCAGCTGCCCGAACCGCGCCGCACGGAGGTGGTCCCCGGCGGTTTCGTCGAGCAGCGGTGGGTACCCGTCCAGCGGGTGGGGCTGTACGTCCCCGGCGGCCTCGCCGTCTACCCGTCGTCGGTGGTCATGAACGTGGTCGCGGCGCAGGTTGCCGGCGTGGCGGAGCTCGCCGTCGCCTCCCCGGCACAGCGCGCGTTCGACGGCCTGCCGCACCCGACGATCCTCGCCGCGTGCGAGCTGCTCGGGGTTGACGAGGTGTACGCCGCGGGGGGCGCCGGGGCGATCGCCATGTTCGCCCACGGGGTGCCCGGCCTCTGCGACCCGGTCGACGTCGTCACCGGCCCCGGCAACATCTACGTCGCGGCCGCCAAGCGCGCAGTCCTCGGGCTGGTGGGGATCGACGCGGAGGCGGGCACCACCGAGATCGCGATCCTGGCGGATTCCTCCGCCGACCCCGCCTTCGTCGCGGTCGACCTCATCTCGCAGGCCGAGCACGACCCAGCGGCCGCCTCCGTCCTGATCACCGACGCCGAAGCGCTCGCCGACGCCGTCGACGCCGAGTTGGAGGCGCGGGTGCCGCGCACGCGGCACGCCGAGCGGGTGCGCACCGCACTCACCGGCCCCCAGTCCGGGGTGGCACTCGTCCGCGACCTCGACCAGGGGGTCGAGGTCACCAACGCCTACGCCGCCGAGCACCTCGAGATCCAGACACGCGACGCCGAGGCGGTGTCCCGCCGGATCCACTCTGCCGGTGCCATCTTCGTGGGTCCCCACTCGCCGGTCCCGCTCGGCGACTACCTCGCCGGATCCAACCACGTCCTGCCCACCGGTGGCACGGCCAGGTTCGCCTCCGGTCTCGGGGTGCAGGCGTTCCTGAAGTCCGTGCAGGTGGTCGACTACGACGCCGCCGCCCTCGCCGCCCTCTCCGGCCCGCTGGTCGCACTCGCGACGAGCGAGGACCTGCCCGCGCACGGGGAGTCCGTCACGGCCCGGACGGCTCGCTGAATGGGCGACCTCGTCCTCCCCCTCCGCGGCGACCTCGCCGGCATCGAGCCCTATGGGGCACCCGTCCTCGCCGTTCCCGTGGTCCTCAACGTGAACGAGAATCCCTACCCGCCGGCCGAGGACGTCGTCGCGGACATCGCGTCCGCGGTCGCCGCGGCGGCAC
The DNA here is from genome assembly GCA_009930425.1 of Actinomycetota bacterium. GTDB lineage: Bacteria > Actinomycetota > Actinomycetes > Actinomycetales > Actinomycetaceae > UBA1383. The sequence goes on from RZYE01000054.1 coordinate 10,599, forward strand.
GCGGCGCGAACCGGTACCCGGACCGTGACTTCACCGCGCTGCGCAGGGGCCTCGCCGAGTACCTCGCTGCCGAGTCGGGGGTCGACGTCCCGCCCGGGGAGATCTGGGCCGGGAACGGCTCCAACGAGGTCATGCTGCACCTCCTGCAGGCCTTCGGCGGGCCGGGACGCAGCGTGCTGTCCTTCGCCCCGACGTACTCGATGTATCCCGAGTACGCCAGGGACACCCTCAC
>RZYE01000055.1 GCA_009930425.1 Actinomycetota bacterium
CTAGCCGACCGGCTGCGCCAGCACGGCCCTCAGGGGGATGGTCCGGGAGCGCGCCACGCCGACCGCGGAGGTCCCGATCGCCACGGTGAGCCACGTCGCGAGCAGGAGGAGCGGGAGCACGGGGGAAGCGCCGGTCATCACCGCCCGGACCGCGTCCAGTGCGGGGGAGAGGGGCGAGAGCGGCCGGAGGGCGTCGAACACGCCGGGGGTGGTGGACGTCACGGCCGGCACCGCGGTGACGAGCAGCATCACGAGGGCGGCGATGCGCCCGCCGGTGCCGAACACGCCGATCAGCGCGTGGCACACCGCCGCGAAGGTGGCGCCGGCCAGGAGCAGCACGAGCACCAGGCCGAGCGACCTGGCGGGGGACAGCCCCACCACCGCCGCGCCGAGGATCGCCACCACGAGCGCCTGGGCCGCGGCGATCGCCAGGCCCGGCCGCAGCGAGCGCCACAGCAGGGTCCCGTTCGACTCCGTGGAGTAGGCGTTGCGCCGGTCGATCGGCCGCACGATGGTCCAGATGGCAAGGGCCCCCAGCCAGAGTGCGAGGACCAGCAGCAGCGAGGCCCACGACACCCGGGGCAGCACGAGTCCGCCGAGCGCCGTGGTGTCGATCGGCGACGCCGCCACGCGGGCGAGGTTCTCCCGCTCGGCGTCCGTGTAGGTGGGGATCTCGCCGGCCCCCGCGGCCACGCCCGCAGCCAGCTCCCCGACCCCGGCCGAGAGTTCGTGCGCCCCACCGGCGAGTTCTCCCAGCCCGTCGGCGAGGGTGGCCGAACCGGTGGCTGCCTGGTCGATGCCGTAGGTGTAGACGGCCACGCCGTCCGCGAGCGTGGCGAGCCCACCGGCGAGCCGGCCGACGCCGTCACCGAACTCGTCCACTCCGGCGGCGAAGGTCCCGGCACCGGTGCCGAGCTGGCCGGCGCCCGCGGCGAGCTCGCCCACCCCGCTGGCGAGTTCCTCGGCACCCGCGGCCAGGGGGGCTCCGCCGGCGGCCAACTGGGTGGCGCCGGCGGCCAGTCCGGCCGCCCCGGCGGCGAGCTGGTCCGCACCCTCGGCGAGTTGGTCCGCCCCGGTCGAGAGCTGGTCCGCCCCGGCGGCGAGGCCGGCAGCCCCGTCGGCGAGGTCCTCGCCGCCGGAGACGAGCTGGTCACCGCCGGCGATGAACTGGTCGAGGAGGTCGAGCAGCTCGGCCTGGGTCGGGAACGTCCCGGACGGGAACTGCCCGGCCAGTGAGAAGAGCTCCTCCTGGATTTCGGGGGCGATGCGGGCGAACTCGGCCGAGAGCTCGGCGAGCCTGCCGGCGGCAGCGATGAGCGTGTCGATCGCCTCGAGCACCCGGTCCGCGTCCGCCGTCCACTCCGCGGAGCGGGCCACGAGGTCCTCCGCGCCGTCGAGGGCCGCGCCGTTGGCCGCGGCCACGCCGGCGGCGAAGGCCTCGCACGCCTCCGCCGTCGTGAGGTCCGCCGGGCAGGGCAGGCTGGCACCGGCGAGGGCATCGCGGTGCTCCGCGATCGCCCCGTCCAGCGCCCGGCCGCCCGCGATGAGGTCCCGCACCCGCTCCAGGAACGCCGTCAGGTCCGCCACGAACTCCTGCACGGTGGCGTCGAGGCGGACCGCCCACGCGGGCAGGTCCTCCACCCAGGCCATGGCATCGTCGATCCACTCGTCCCAGGCCGGCAGGAGGGCCACGAGGTCCCGCAGCTGCACGATGACGGGGTTGACCACGCCGACGTACTGCGCGACACCGTCCACGTAGGCGCGGGTCCCGTCCGCGAACAGCGCGGCCCCGTCCGCGTACTGCACAGTGCCGTCCGCGTAGAGGTGCACCCCGTCCGCGTAGCGGCTGACGCCGTCGGCGTACAGCGTGGCGCCGTCCGCGAGGTCGGCCACCCCGCCGGTGAACAGCACGGTGCCGTCGGCGAACTGCGCGACGCCGTCTGCGTACAGTCCGGCGCCGGACGCGAGCTCGCCGGCGCCCCCGGCCAGCTCGGACGCGCCGGCGGTCAGTGCACCGGCACCCCCGGCCAGCTGCCGGGCCCCGTCGGAGGACTGGTCGGCGCCGTCCCGCAGCGCCCCGCCGCCGGCGGAGGCGGACCCCAGCCCGTCCGCGAGCTCGTCGGCCCCGGCGGCCGACTGGCCGGTGCCGTCCGCGAGCTGGCCGGCGCCGTCGGCGAGCTGGGCGGTGCCGTCCCGCAGCTCGACGAACTGCGCGTTCAGGTCGTTGAACCCGAGGTAGATGCCCTTCAGGTACTCGCCGGTGAGGAAGCGGTTCAGGGCGGCGGCGGCGGAGTCCGCGATCGCCTGGCCGAGCGCGGTCTCGTTGATGCCGATGACGGCGGAGGTCTCGACGGCGATCGTCGCCTGGCCGGCCTCTCCGGGGTCACCGGCGAAGGAGGTGGCGGCGGCGGAGAAGTCCTCCGGGATCGTGACCACGGCGGCGAAGCGCCCGGCCTCCAGCCCCTCGCGGGCGCCCTCCGCGTCGGCCAGCACCCAGGTGAGGTTCTGGTCCCGGCTGGAGTCCACCAGCTCGGCGGAGAGCTGGCGGCCGAGCGGCATCGCCTGCCCGTCCATCGTCACCATCCGGTCGAGGTTCACGACCGCGGCCTCGACCGTCCGCAGGCGGTCCGCGGAGCCCCAGGTGCCGAGCAGGAGGGCACCGGCCGCGAGGACGGGCACGAGCAGCAGCGCGAGCATGGTCCTTCGGTTCGGGTGGTCGGTCACGTCACACCTCCGTGTGGGGGAGCCCCGCCGGTTGGGTGGGGCGTGGCAGGAACTCCCGGACCTCTCCGTCGTCCGGGGTCCCGAGGACGAGGGTGCGGTTCCCGTTGAGGCGCGCCAGGGCGGCGCGACCCGTGGCCGGGAGCCGGTCGGCGTCGTCGACGACGACGAGGTCGCCCACGGGGTCGGCGAGCGCCCGGACGGCGTCCCGGGCGGCGCCGTCGACGAACGTGGCACGACGGCGCAGCTCCCCGGCCTGCTCGGGCAGGGCGAGACCGAGGACCTTCAGGTCGCCCTCGGGGAGGCGCACGCGGCCCGTCAGGGCGAGGAGGAGTGCCCGCCGGGCGGCGGCGTCGCCGGTGACGAGGAGGGTGTGGCCCTCCTGCAGCTCGAGGTCGAGGCCGGAGAAGCGCACGTCCCCGGAGCGTGCCCCGAGGCCCTCGGCGTAGATGGCGTGGGTGGAGTCCGGGGACGGCCAGGTGGACAGGCGGAGCTGGTGGACCAGGGCCTCGCCCTCGACGTCGAGCTCGGGAAGGCGCTCGTCCACCCAGCCGGGCAGCCACCACGCGGCGGCGCCCATGAGCCGCATGAGAGCGGGGCCGAGCGTCATGCGCACGAGGAAGGCGTCGATCGAGACCCCCACCGCCAGCCCGAAGGCGATCGGCTTGATGACGCCCTCCCCGGCCGGCACGAAGAACGCGAACACCGAGACCATGATGAGGGCGGCGGCCACCACCACCTTCGCGGAGTGGGCGAAGCCCTCCTCGATCGAGGTGGTGCGGTTGCCGTGCACCCACTCCTCCCGCATCCGGGAGGACAGGAACATCTCGTAGTCCATGGAGAGACCGAACAGGATGCCCATGAGGATGATGGGGAAGAAGGAGATCACCGGGACCGTCTCCGGCAGGTTCACCAGCCCCAGCAGCCGGCCCTCGTTGAACACGAGCGCGGTGGCGCCCAGCGCACCCCCCACGCTCAGCAGGTAGCTGAGCGCCGTCTTGACCGACACCAGCACCGAGCGGAACACGAGCAGGAGCAGGACGAGGGTCAGCCCCACCACGAAGAGGGCGAACGGGCCGAGCGCGGCGGCGAGGCGGGCGGAGATGTCGATGGAGGCGGCGGTGTAGCCGGTGACGGCGGTCCGGACACTGTAGCGGTCCTCCCACTCGGGTCCGCGGCCCCGCAGGTCCTCGACGAGCTGCGCCGTGGCCGGGTCGTCCGGTCCGGTCTCCGGGATCACCTGGATGAGGGCGGTGTCCGCGTTCTGGTTGGGGACGGCGAGGGGCACCTCGCGGACACCGGGCATGGCGGCGACGTCGGACCGGATTCCCTCGACCACGCCGAGGGGGTCATCGGACTCCACGATCGTCCCGGTGATGATGAGCGGCCCGTTCCGGCCCGGCCCGAAGTGCTCGGCGATCAGGTCGAACGTGACGCGGTCGGGGGTCCCGGGCGGATTCTGGCCGGAGTTCGGCAGGGCGAGCTCGAGATCCCGGGCGGGCAGGCTGAGCGCGAGGAGCCCTCCCACGACCAGCACGACCGTCAGCAGCGGGAGCCGGGTCACGACTCCCACCCACCGACGGGAGGTCGCCCCGGGATGGCGGCGCGTGCGGGACGGTGCCGGCTGGAGCCGATCCCCGGCGTACCCGAGCAGCGCCGGCAGCGCGGTCAGCGCCAGGGCCACCTCGATCGTGACGGCGAGGGAGGCGAACGCGCCCATGATCGTGAGGAAGGGCAGCCCGGCCACGGCCATGCCCGCCAGCGCGATGACGTTCGTGGTGCCGGCGAACACCACCGCGGAGCCCGCGGTGCCCGTGGCCCGTGCCACCGACTCCTCCAGCTCCATCCCCGTGGCGAGCTGGTCGCGGTGGCGGGCGACGATGAGGAGGCCGTAGTCGATCCCGACGGCCAGGGCGAGCATGAGGGCGAGGATCATCGTGGTCGAGTTGATGGTCGCGAGCCCGGCCGCGATGACCACGAACAGCATGGAGGCGCCCGCGCCCACGAGCGAGAGTGCGATGGGCATGAGGGCGGCCTGCAGCGAGCCGAGGACCACGAGCAGCACGACCAGCGCCACGGCGACGCCCGCGAAGTCCAGCGCGGACATCTCCGGCATGCTCACGGCGAACAGGTCGCCGCCCACGTGGACCTCGCTCCCCGGGATCGCAGCCTCGAGGTCCTCCCCGGCCGCGACGAGCGCGGAGCGTTGCTCGTCCGTGATGGTGGAGACCATGAGGCTACCCACCCGCACGGAGACGATGGCGGCAGCGCCGTCGTCGCTCGCCACGCCGCTGCCGAACTCGTCGTGCGGGAGCTGGACGTCGGTGACGAAGGGGATCCGCTCCATCCGCGCCGCCGCCTCGTCGAGCGCGTCCCGGATGCCCGGGTCGTCCACGGTGGCACCCGGCGGGGCGAGGAGCACCATGGTGGCCGCGGACTCGGCGGCCTCGGGGAAGGTCATGCGGAGCTGGTCGAGCGCCACCTGCGAGGAGGCCCCGGGGATGGAGAACTCGTCGTTGAACGTGCCACCGAAGGCCAGCGCCAGCACCCCGAGGAGGGCGAGCAGCGCCGCCCACGCCGCGATCACCCGGTGGCGGGCGCGGTAGCTGGCCCGCGCGAGCCGGTACAGGACTGATGACACGTGGCTCCCTCGCTGGATCGCCGGATACATCAATGTATCCGATGCACAAGCGTATTCGATGCGGCGGCGTATCCGCTAGGGTTGGGGAGTGACTGACCGCCCAAGTCCGCGCCGCACCGCCACCCGCGACCGGCTCATCGAGGCCGCCCTCGGCGTGTTCGCGGAGAAGGGGGTCCTCGCGGCCACGGTCGAGGAGATCTGCGACGCGGCCGGCTTCACCCGCGGTGCCTTCTACAGCAACTTCGTCAGCAAGGACGCGCTGTGCATCGCCGTGCTGGACGCGCAGGCGGAGGAGAGCCTCGAGGCGACCCGCGAGGCCATCGCGTCCCTGCCCGACCCGGCCTCGCTGGGCGAGCTGACCACCGAGGAGCTGGTGGACAGCGCGGTGGGCGTGTTCATGCGCTCCCAGCGGGCCGACCGGGCGTGGGTCCTGGGCTCCTCCGAGCTGCGCCTCCACGCCGCCCGGGCCTCCTCGATCCGTGCGGCGTACCGGGAGCGCCTCGAGCGTTCCACGCGCGGGTTCGTGGCGCTCATCGAGGAGACGGCCGCCCAGCTCGGGTACGAGCTGGTGGTGCCCGGGGCGGACGCGATCGACGTGCTCCACGGCGTCTTCGAGCACGGTGCGATCGCCGCGCTGATCGCGGGGGAGGACGTGGCGGGCACGGTCCGCACCGCCCAGCTCGGTGCGGCGCTCCGTTCCCTGCTCCGCCCCACGGCGCGCCCGGCCTGAACGCTCCGCCCCGCGGCGTTAGGGTGAACCCGTCCTCGGCAAGGGAGCGTCGATGAAGCGCACACTGATCCTGGCCATCTCCGTGCTGGTGGCCTCCACGGCGGCGCTCGCGGGCTGCTCCAGCTCCGAGCCCGAGCCCACGGCCACACCGACGCCAACGACGTCCTCGCCCACGCCGTCGCCCACGCCGAGTCCCACCCCGACCTCGGACCCCGTCTGGCCGCTGACGGGCCTGCCCGCACCCACCCACGACATCCCGCCCGTGGTGGGAGTGAAGGTCGAGAACTCGATCCACGCGCGGCCCCAGACAGGGCTGGAGGCGGCGGACATCGTCTTCGTGGAGATGGTGGAGGGAGGAACCACCCGGTTCCACGCGCTCTACAACACGTCCTTCCCCGAGGTGGTGGGGCCGGTGCGTTCCGTCCGTCCGATGGACGCCGCGATCCTGGGCCAGTGGAGCGGGACGCTGGTGTACTCGGGCGGCCAGCCACAGTTCGTGCAGCGCGTCCGGGACGCCGGACTCCTCCTGGTGGAGGACGATGTCGGCGACCCCTCCTTCTTCCGCAGCCGGGACCGTCGCGCCCCGCACAACCTCTACACCGAGCTCCCCGTGGTGCTCGGCCTCATCGACGAGGACCACGACGATCCGCCGGCCCCGATGTTCACCTACGGTGAGCCCTCGTCCGCGGCGGGCGGGACCCCCGTCGCCTGGTTGCGTGCCCAGTACCCCACGGTCCGGTCCGGGTGGGAGTGGGAAGCGGGAACCGGGCTGTGGGAGCGCTACGACAACGGCGTCGCGAACTGGTCCACCGACATGGTGCCGCTGACGGCCGCCAACGTGCTCGTGCTGCGCGTCGAGATCCGGGACACGGGATCCCGGGACTCGGCGAACCAGTGGGTCCCCGAGACCATCCTCACCGGGAGCGGGGAGCTCGTGCTGTTCGGCGAGGGCGCGATGGTCGAGGGAACGTGGAGCAAGGGCGGGGACAACGATCCGTTCGAGTTCTCCGACGCGGCGGGGGAGCCGCTGCTGCTCGCCCCGGGCACCACCTGGGTGGAGCTCCTGCCCGTGGACTCGACCCTCACCACCGGCTGACGCGCGCCGTGGGGGATGCCGGCAACCGACGTCAGTAGTAGTAGGGGAACCGGCCCCAGTCGGGGGCGCGCCGCTCGAGGAAGGCGTCGCGACCCTCGACCGCCTCGTCCGTCATGTAGGCCAGCCGGGTGGCCTCCCCGGCGAAGACCTGCTGGCCCGCGAGCCCGTCGTCGGCGAGGTTGAAGGCGAACTTCAGCATGCGGATCGCCTGCGGCGACTTCGTGGAGATGATCCGGGCGTACTCCAGGGCGAGGGCCTCGATCTCCCCGTGGTCCGCCACCTCGTTCACCACGCCCCACCGCTCGGCGTCCTCCGCCGAGTACTCGCGCGCCAGCAGGAAGATCTCGCGGGCCCGCTTGTCCCCGGCCTGCCGGGCCAGGAGGGTGGAGCCGTACCCGGCGTCGAAGGAGCCCACGTTCGCGTCCGTCTGCATGAACCGGGCGTGCTGCCGGGAGGCGATGGACAGGTCGCACACCACGTTGAGAGAGTGGCCGCCTCCCGCCGCCCAGCCGCTCACCACGCACACCACCACCTTGGGCATCGTGCGGATCAGCCGCTGCACCTCGAGGATGTGGAGCCGTCCGGCCCGCGCCGGATCGATCTGCTCGCGGCGCTTCTCCCGGCCGGCCTCGTCGTCGGCGCCCTCCACCTCGTAGCGGTAGCCGTCCCGGCCGCGGATCCGCTGGTCGCCGCCCGAGCAGAAGGCCCAGCCGCCGTCCTTCGGGGAGGGCCCGTTGCCGGTGAGGATCACGGTGCCGACGTCGGAGGTCATCCTCGCGTGGTCGAGCGCCCGGTACAGCTCGTCCACCGTGTGCGGCCGGAACGCGTTGCGGACCTCGGGCCGGTCGAAGGCGACGCGCACGGCGGGAAGGTCGCGGCCGCCGTCGTCGACGGCCCGATGGTAGGTGATGTCCGTGAACGCGAACCCCTCGACGGTGCGCCAGCGTGCCGGGTCGAACGGGTTCATGGGGCCACGATATCTGCGCGCCGCCCGCGGTCGGGTAACCTTGCCCATTGTGCTGCCCACCGACGTCGAGCTCCTCGCCATCCGCGAGCCGCTGACCACGTCGCTGCGGCGCGGCACCCCACTCGTGTGGGCCTCCGGTGACGGACGCGAGCGCCGCGCCCTGCTCGGCTGGGGCGAGCGCTTCCGCGCGGTCGCGCGCGGTCCGCAGCGGTTCGCCCAGCTCTCGGCGGCGTTCCGCGAGCACGTGGCGGCCACCCGGCACGACGGCGGCGCCGCGCCGCTCGCCTTCGTGACGGTCACGTTCGCCGCCGACTCGGCGGTGGACTCGGTGCTCGTGGTGCCCGAGGTGGTGGGCCGGTGGCACCTGGGCCAGCTCGAGATCCCCGCCGCGGGGCAGGTCCCGGAGCCCTCCGAGCCGGCCGAGTTCGAGGAGCTGGACTTCCGCGCCGGGAGCCTGACGCGGGAGCAGTACCGCCGCGCCGTCGCCCGGGCGGTCGGCCTCATCGAGGGCGGCGAGGTGGAGAAGATCGTCGTGGCACGCGATCTCGAGGCGGTCGCGACCCACCCCATCGACCTGTCCGCCGTGCTGGCGCGCCTCCAGTACGCCAACCCCGAGTCGTGGACATTCCACGTCGACGGGATGTTCGGTTCGAGCCCGGAGCTGCTCGCCGCCGTGCATGGCCGGTCCGTGCACTCCCGGGTGCTCGCGGGGTCCGCGCCCGTCACGGGACGGCCCGACGCCGATGCCGCGGCTGCCGCCGGGCTCCTCGCCAGCGGCAAGGACCGCATCGAGCACGAGTTCGCCGCCAGGTCGGTGGCGGAACGGCTCGGCAGGGTCGCCGAGGTGGTGACGAGCGAGGCCGAGGTGCTGCGCCTCCCGACGATCATGCACCTGGCCACCGAGGTGACGGGGACGCTGACGCGGGACCTCTCGGCCCTCGACGTCGCCGCTCTCGTCCATCCCTCGGCCGCCGTCTGCGGCACTCCCTCGGACCGGGCGGCCGAGCTCATCACCGAACTCGAGGGCCTGGACAGGGGCCGCTACGCCGGCCCCGTCGGCTGGGTGGACGCCGACGGCAACGGCCAGTTCGCCATCGCCCTGCGCTCCGGGCAGCTCGCGGCCGATCGCTGCTCCGTGCGCCTCTTCGCGGGCGGCGGCATCGTGGACGGTTCGGTCCCCAACGAGGAGCTGGCCGAGACGGCCCAGAAGTTCCTCCCCATGTACCAGGCGCTCTCACCGGTCGCGCGCCCGTGAGCATCGCCTGGGCGAGTCCACTGCGCGCGCGCTTCCGGTCCCTCGACGAGCGCGACGGCCTGCTGCTGCGCGGCCCGGCGGGCTGGGCGGAGTTCTCGCCCTTCTGGGAGTACGACGACGAGGTCGCCGTCCCGTGGCTGCGCGCCGCGCTCGAGGCGGCCACCCTGGGCTTCCCGGCGCCCCTGCGCGATCACGTGACCGTCAACGTCACAGTCCCGGCCGTCGGGCCGGAACGGGCGGCCGAGCTGGTCCGGGCCTCCCGGGGCTGCACCACCGCCAAGGTGAAGGTGGCCGAGCCGGGCCAGGGCCTGGAGGACGAGGTGGACCGGCTCGCCGCCGTGCGCGCCGCCCTCGGACCGGACGGGCACATCCGCATCGACGCCAACGGCGCGTGGACGGCCGCTGAGGCCATCTCCGTGCTCCCCGTCCTCGATCGCGCCGCGGGGGGCCTCCAGTACGCCGAGCAGCCGTGCCGCACCGTGGCCGAGCTCGCCGAGGTGCGGCGCCGGATGGCGGTCCCCATCGCCGCCGACGAGTCCATCCGCCGCGCTGCCGACCCGTTCGCGGTGAAGCGGGCCGGGGCCGCCGACGTCGTGGTCCTCAAGGTCCAGCCGCTCGGCGGGGTGCGGGCCTGCCTCGAACTCGCCGCGGAGCTCGACATGCCGGTGGTGGTGTCCTCGGCGCTGGAGAGCTCGGTGGGCATCGCCATGGGCGTGGCCCTCGCCGCCGCGTTGCCGGACCACGGCCTCGCCAGCGGGCTCGCCACGGTCCAGCTCCTCGAGCGGGACGTCACCTCGGCGCCGCTGCTCCCCGAGGCGGGCCTCCTTCCCGTCCGCGTCGTGGAGCCCGACGCCGTGGACGAGGTCGATCCCCAGCTCACGGCTCGGTGGCGCGCCCGGCTCGAGGCGGTGGCGCGCAGGGGAGGCCTGGACCTCGGGGTGCTGGGGTGAGCGCGGGCGTTGCCCGCGAGGTCGTCACCCAGCTCGTGGCGGCCGGGGTGCGGGACGTCGTGCTCTCCCCGGGGTCGCGCTCCGCTCCGCTCGCCTACGCGCTGGCCGCGGCCGAGCGGGCCGGCTGGCTCAGGGTCCACGTCCGCGTCGACGAGCGCAGCGCCGGCTTCTTCGCCCTCGGCCTGGCCCGTGCCGCGGCGCTCTCCGGCGTGGCACGGCCGGTCGCGGTCGCCACCACCTCGGGCACCGCCGTCGCCAACCTCCACCCCGCCGTGCTGGAGGCGTCCCACAGCGGCATCCCGCTCCTCGTCGTCTCGGCCGACCGGCCCCACGAGCTCCGCGGCACGGGCGCGAACCAGACCACGGCGCAGGTGGGGATCTTCGGCGGCGCGGTCCGCGCCGCGCTCGACCTGCCCGCCGGCGTCGATCCCGTTGCCGTCCGCGGCCACGTCACCCG
>RZYE01000056.1 GCA_009930425.1 Actinomycetota bacterium
GTCCAGCCGTGCCTGCCGGCCCCGGACGCGGTCGCCTGCCAGGAGGACGATCCGGCCTCTCCCGCCGCGGCAGCCGGCTTCGAGCCCGGGGACACCGTCGTCTCCTGGTCGGGGACACCGGTCTTCGCCTGGTCCGACGTCACCCAGCTCATCCGTGACGGTGGGACGGAGCCCGCCGACGTCGTCGTGCGCCGGGGCGGGGAGGAGATCACGCTCACCGTGTCACCCGCCGAGCTGGAACGCGCCGTCATCGACGACCAGGGCAATCCGGTCGTCGAGGACGGAGTCGCGGTGACGGAGGTCGTCCCCTACGTCGGGATCGGCCCCACGATGGAGCTCGAGACCCAACCCCTGTCCGCCGTACCGCCGGTCTTCTGGGACGCCACCGTCCAGACCCTGGGGCTGATCCCGCAGCTGCCGGTCCTGCTGTGGGACGTGGCCGAGTCCCTCGTCACCGGCGAGGAGCGCGAGGGTGGGGTGCTCGGTCCCGTGGGTGTCGGGCGGGCGGCCGGGGAGATCGCCGCGACATCCTCCGCGGTCTACGGACTGGAGGCCCGGATCTTCGACATGCTGGGACTGGTCGCGTCGCTCAACATCGCGCTCTTCGCCTTCAACCTCATCCCCCTGCCCCCGCTCGACGGCGGCCACGTGGCGGGAGCGCTGGTCGAAGGGGTGCGGCGCGGTGCCGCCCGGCTGGCTGGACGGGCCGATCCCGGCCCCGTCGACATGGCACGGGCGCTCCCCCTGACGTACGCCGTCGTCGCCCTCCTCATCGGGATGGGCGTCCTGCTGGCGGTCGCGGACATCGTCCGGCCCGTGACGTTCTGATTCCACGTGACCGAGGAGGTAGTTTGGACCCCGTGAACACCCCGATCAGCCTGGGCATCCCCGGTGTCAAGGAGGAGCCGCCCGTCCTCGCTCCCCGTCGTCCCACCCGCCGGATCAAGGTGGGCAACGTCGAGGTCGGGGGTGGAGCCCCCATCTCGGTCCAGTCGATGACCACCACGAAGACCCACGACATCAACGCGACACTGCAGCAGATCGCCGAACTCACCGCGTCCGGCTGCGACATCGTGCGCGTCGCCTGCCCGACCGACAAGGACGCCGAGGCACTGCCGATCATCGCGATGAAGTCGCAGATCCCCGTGATCGCCGACATCCACTTCCAGCCCCGCTACGTCTTCGCGGCGATCGAGGCCGGCTGCGGTGCCGTCCGCGTCAACCCCGGCAACATCAAGAAGTTCGACGACCAGGTCAAGGAGATCGCCCAGGCCGCCAAGGATCACGGCACCTCGATCCGGATCGGCGTCAACGCCGGCTCCCTCGACCCTCGCCTCCTGGCGAAGTACGGCAAGGCCACCCCGGAGGCCCTCGTCGAGTCCGCCGTCTGGGAGGCCTCGCTCTTCGAGGAGCACGACTTCCACGACTTCAAGATCTCGGTCAAGCACAACGACCCGGTCGTCATGGTGCGCGCCTACGAGATGCTCTCCGAACGCGGCGACTGGCCGCTCCACCTCGGCGTCACCGAGGCCGGTCCGGCCTTCCAGGGCACCATCAAGTCCGCGGTCGCCTTCGGCGCGCTCCTGTCGAAGGGGATCGGGGACACCATCCGCGTCTCGCTGTCCGCCCCGCCGGTGGAGGAGGTCAAGGTCGGGAACCAGATTCTCGAGTCGCTCAACCTGAAGCCCCGCAAGCTCGAGATCGTCTCCTGCCCCTCCTGCGGCCGCGCCCAGGTGGACGTCTACGAGCTCGCCGACTCGGTGACGGCGGCGCTCGAGGGCATGACCGTCCCGCTCCGGGTCGCCGTCATGGGGTGCATCGTGAACGGCCCGGGGGAGGCCCGCGAGGCCGATCTCGGCGTTGCCTCCGGCAACGGCAAGGGCCAGATCTTCGTCAAGGGCCAGGTCATCCGCACGGTGCCGGAGGACCAGATCGTGGAGACGCTCATCGCGGAGGCCACCCGGCTGGCGGCGGAGATGGAGGCCGCCGAGGCCGCAGGTTCGCCCACGGTCTCCGTGAGCTGAGTGCGCGGCCCCTGGGTGCGCACCGGGACGAGGGTGCGGCCGCTCGCACCCTCCGACCGGGAGGAGGCCCTCAGGCTGCTCCGGCGACAGCCGGTGACCTCCATCCTCGCCGCCGTGCACCTCGACTCCCTGCGGGGTTCGGGAGCGCAGATGTTCGGCGTGGAGACCGACGGCGAGCTGCGGGCCGTCTGTTGGTCCGGTGCCAACACCGTGCCGGTGGGGGACCTGTCGGCGATGCCCCCGCTCGCCGCGCACCTGCGGCGACGCGGCCGGCGGTGCTCCTCCATCGTCGGCTCCTCCACCCTCGTCGACGCACTCTGGGAGGAGCTCCGCGGCTCGTGGGCCCCTCCACGGGAGGTCCGTGGCCTCCAGCCCGCCCTCCTGATCGACGGACCTCCCGCCGTCCCCCCCGACATGCGCGTCCGCCGTGCGCGGCCGGAGGACTTCGACGTACTCTTCCCCGCCGCCGTGGCCATGTTCACGGAGGAGGTCGGCTATGACCCCACCCGCTCGGGCGGCGGCTACGCCCAGTACGTCCGCAGCCTCGTCGCGTCCTCCCGGTCCTGGCTGGTCACCATCGACGGGTCGGTGGTCTTCAAGGCTGACATCGGGGCGCTCTGGGACGGGCTCGCCCAGGTCCAGGGGGTGTGGGTCCACCCCCGCTGGCGGGGCCGTGGGCTGGGGACCGCCGCCATGGCCGGGGTGGTGGACCAGATCCTCTCCGGGACGGCGTCGGCGGTCTCCCTCTACGTGAACGACTACAACGCCGCCGCCCGCCGGGTGTACGAGAAGGTCGGGTTCCGTCCCGCCGGGACGTACGCCACCATCCTGTTCTGAGAACGGACCGCGCGGCAGGTACCCTTGGGCACGTGCCAATGACCATGTCCTCCCTGTTCGTGCGCACCCTGCGCGAAGACCCCGTGGACGCCGAGATCGCGAGCCACAAGCTCCTCGTGCGTGCCGGCTACATCCGCCGTGCGGCCCCCGGCATCTACACCTGGCTCCCGCTGGGGCTCAAGGTGCTGGCGAAGATCGAACGGGTCATCCGGGAGGAGATGGACGCGATCGGCGGCCAGGAGGTGCACTTCCCGGCGCTGCTGCCGCGGGAGCCCTACGAGCAGACCGGCCGCTGGAACGACTACGGCCCGAACCTCTTCCGGCTCAAGGACCGGCGGTCCAACGACTACCTCCTCGCGCCCACGCACGAGGAGATGTTCACGCTCCTGGTGAAGGACCTGTACTCCTCCTACAAGGACCTGCCCCTCACCCTCTACCAGATCCAGACGAAGTACCGCGACGAGGCGCGGCCCCGCGCCGGCCTGATCCGTGGCCGCGAGTTCATCATGAAGGACTCCTACTCCTTCGATGCCGACGACGACGGCCTCGCCGCCTCGTACGACTCCCACCGGGCCGCCTACGAGCGGATCTTCGCCCGGCTCGGTCTCGAGTTCGTCATCTGCGCCGCCACCTCGGGTGCCATGGGAGGCTCCCGCTCGGAGGAGTTCCTCTTCCCGACCCCGGTGGGGGAGGACACCTATGCCCGGTCCGCCGGGGGGTACGCGGCCAACGTCGAGGCAGTCACCACGGTGCCGCCGGAGCCCATCGACTTCAGTGACCTCCAACCGTCCCGGCTGCTGGCCACCCCCGGGGCGACCACCATCGAGTCCCTCGTGACCTTCGCGAACCTGCACTACCCCCGCGAGGACCGGGCCTGGGTGGCGGCGGACACCCTCAAGGCCGTGTTCGTGACGCTGAGCCACCTCGACGGTGCGCGCGAGGTCATCGTCCTCGGCATCCCCGGGGACCGGGAGGTCGACATGAAGCGGCTGCAGGCGGCGTTCGAGCCGGCCGAGGTCGCCCCTGCCACGGCGGAGGATCTCGCGAGGCACCCGGAGATCGTCCCCGGCTACAGCGGGCCGGAGGCGGTCGGACCCAATGGGCCTCCCCGCGCCGAGGACGGCACGGGCGGTGCGCCCCGGCTCTTCCTCGACCCGCGGGTGGTCGAGGGCACCTCGTGGATCGCGGGTGGCAACGCCCCGGACATGCACGTGTTCGGCCTGGTTGCCGGCAGGGACTTCACGGCGGACGGGTACGTCGAGGCGGCCGAGGTCCGCGCCGGTGACCCCGCCCCCGACGGATCGGGCCCGCTGGAGATCGCCCGTGGCATCGAGATCGGTCACATCTTCCAGCTCGGCAGGAAGTACGCCGCCGCACTGGGCCTCAGCGTCCTCGACCAGAACGGCAAGGCCACCACCGTCACCATGGGCTCCTACGGTATCGGGGTCTCCCGCGCCGTCGCTGCCATCGCCGAGGCGAACCACGACGAGTACGGCCTTTCGTGGCCGGTCCAGCTCGCGCCCGCCCAGGTGCACATCGTCGCGACCGGGAAGGACGAGGAGGTGTTCCGCGCCGCCGCGTCACTGGCCCAGGGCCTGGAGGAGCACGGCGTCGAGGTCCTCCTCGACGATCGCCCCCGGGTCAGTGCCGGCGTCAAGTTCGCCGACGCCGAGCTCCTCGGCATGCCCTACATCGTGGTGGTGGGCCGAGGGCTCGCCGACGGCACGGTCGAGGTGCGCGAACGGAGCAGCGGCCGGCGCGAGCAGGTCGGATTCGACGGTGCGGTGGAGGCGCTGTCCCGCCGGGTGCGCGACGCGCTCGCGGCGGACGCAGGCTAACGAGGGCAGGCTAGCGAGGGCAGGCTGGCGAGGGCAGGCTGGCGAGGGCAGTCAGCGGACGCCCGGCAGGGGCCCGATCTCCGCGCCCTGCCGTGAGGCCGCGAGGGCACAGGCCACAGCGGCCTCCAACATGGCCTGCCGGTCCGCCGCCCCGCCGATCGCCGTGACGAACGCCACCGCCAGATCATTCTCGACGCTCGCCGTGCTTGCCGAGCCGACCTCGTAGAACGCCTCCCGTGGGTCGGCCGCGGTGCCCTCCCACCCGTTGGCGCTCACCATCCGGTCGGCGAGCGTCCTCCACAACTCCGCCCGCCGGGCGAGGTCCGCGTGGTCCTCGCCCGCTGCCGATGCGCGGGCCGCGAGCCCCTCGAGGACGTGCGCGGCGCCGTCGATCGCGCGGACCACCGCCGGATCGCCGGTGACGAGGTCCTCCGGGACGTCCGGCAGCCGTGGGTCCTCTCCGGCGGCCAGTGCGAGGAGGTCCTCGTCGACCGCGCGGGCGACGGCGATCGCCGCGAGGAGCGTGGCGAGGTCAGGGTCGTCCGCGGCCACCACGGCGTCACGGAGGCTCGGCCGGGTGGCCCGCAACCAGGCGAGCGCCCCGCCCTCGCCGACGACGACGTCGGAGGTCGGGTCCGTCGTCGGAGTGGGGCCGTCGCCGTCCGGCCAGGCCCGCCACACGCCGCCCAGTGCGGCCCCCTGGACGGCCGCGCGGGCGGCCACGTCCTCGAGGAGCTCGGTGCCCGCACCGGCGGTTGCCAGTTCCGCGGCACGGAGCGCCTCACGCTGGCGGAGCACCTCGTCCTGCGAGGCGGCGGACGGCGTCGGGTCCGGGGCATCCACCCGCAGGCCACAGCCGCTGAGGGCGAGGGCCACGAGCAGGAGCGAGACGAGGGTCCGCATACCCTGATCCTGTCACGCGCGAGCGGTTCCCACGGCCGGGCTACCATGGAGGTCGAGAACTTCAAAGGAGGCCGAGATGCGGAACGAGCTCACACGCCACCTCGAACCGGTGGTGGCGGAAGCGGGACTGTTCCTCGAAGGGGTGAGCGTGTCCCCGGCAGGACGTCGCACCGTGGTGCGTGTCGTCGTCGATCTCGCGGACGGCCCCGGCGGCGTCTCCTCGGACGCACTCGCCGAGGTCTCTCGCGAGGTCTCCCGGGCCCTCGATGGCTCCGATCTCCTCACCGGGCCGTACACCCTCGAGGTGACCACCCCCGGAGTGGACCGTCCGCTCACGGACCCCCGTCACTTCCGCCGGGCCGTCGGACGGCTCGTGGCCGTCACCACCGGGGCGGGCACCACGACGGGCCGGCTCACCGGCGTACGCGATGACGTGGCAGTCCTGGACGGGTCGGAGATCCCGCTGTCGGACATCACCGGGGCCGTGGTCCAGGTCGAGTTCAGGGAGGACTGAGGATGGACATCGACATGACCGCCCTCCGGATGGTCGAGACGGAGCGGGGCATTCCCCTGCCCACCCTCCTCTCGGCGATCGAGGAGGCGCTGCTGGTGGCCTATCACCGCCAGCCCGGCGCGATCGAGCAGGCCCGCGTGGAGATCGACCGCAGGACCGGTGAGGTGACCGTCCTCGCCACCGAGCTCGACGAGGACGGCAACCCGATCGGGGAGTTCGACGACACGCCCTCCGGCTTCGGACGGATCGCGACGGCGACCGCCCGGTCCGTCATCATGCAGCGCCTTCGCGACGCCGAGGACCTGCAGGTGCTCGGCGCCTACCGCGGCAAGGCCGGTGACACGATCGCGGGCGTGATCCAGGCCGACCGGTCCACCCGGAACGTCATGGTGGACGTCGGTGACCTCGAGGCGGTGCTCCCGGTGCACGAGCAGGTGCCCGGTGAGCACTACCGGCACGGTGAACGCATCCGGTGCTACGTGCTCGACGTGTCCCGCGGCCCCAAGGGGCCGGCGATCACGCTCTCCCGTTCCCACCCGAACCTCGTGCGGCGGCTGTTCGCGCTCGAGGTGCCGGAGGTCGCGGACGGGACGGTGGAGATCGCCGCACTGGCTCGGGAGGCCGGCCACCGGACCAAGATGGCGGTGCGGTCCAGCCTGCCGGGGCTCAACGCGAAGGGCGCCTGCATCGGGCCGATGGGCCAGCGGGTGCGCGCCGTGATGAGCGAGCTCCAGGGCGAGAAGATCGACATCGTGTCCTGGTCGGAGGACCCCGCCGAGTTCGTGGCGGCCGCCCTCTCGCCCGCGCGGGTGAGCTCCGTGGAGATCGTGTCCCTCGAGTCGCGGACCGCGCGCGTCGTGGTGCCGGACTACCAGCTGTCGCTCGCGATCGGCAAGGAGGGGCAGAACGCCCGGCTCGCGGCGCGGCTCACGGGGTGGCGGATCGACATCCACTCGGATGCCGAGTCGGTTGCCGGAGATCCGGTCGAGACGCACGTCGCGAGCGGCGTGCCGGATGTGAGCGATGACGCGGCCCTTGATGAGGAACACGGTGCGCCGTAGCCGGGAACGAGGCGCTACACTTGCGGAGGCACCCGTTCCACCAGTGCGGACCTGCGTGGGATGCCAGGAACGGGACTCCAGACCGAACCTCGTCCGGCTGGTGGCCCGTGGCGACCAGGTCGTCGTGGATCCCACCGGGACGATGCCAGGTCGCGGGGCGTGGCTGCACCCCAGCAGCGAATGCCTCGAGAAAGCACGTCGACGTCACAGCTTCGACCGCGCCCTCAGGGGCAGGTTCCAGCTGGAGGGCGTCGCCGGCCACCTGGTGGCCGCCACCCAGACCGGGCCGTATGACGGCCGTGACCCAGAAAGAGGGTTGGAAGCTGATGGGCACCCGATGAGTACCCAGCGATGAGCTGCCAGCACATTTGATGGTCTGTTCCTGACTCGGAACGGGCCGAGACAGGAGAATCAGTGGCAAAGTTGCGTGTCCACGAGCTCGCCAAGGAGCTCGGAGTCGACAGCAAGACAGTGCTCGCCAAGCTGAACGAACTCGGTGAGTTCGTGAAGTCGGCGTCCTCCACGGTGGAAGCCCCCGTGGTACGGCGCCTCCGCGAGGCGTTCCCCCCAACCGTGGATGAGCCGGCCGCGAAGCCCGCGCCGGCCACGCAGCCGGCCGCCCGCCCCGCGCGGAAGCCTGCCGCCGGTCCGGCGCCCGCCGCGCCCGCGGCCCCGGCTGCCCCATCGGGACGTCCCGCGCCCGCCCCGAGTGCGACGCCGGCCGAGGAGAAGCCGGCGCCCGAGCCGACTCCCGCGCCCGAGCCGGGACCGGCCGCACCCGCACCCGAGAAGCCGGCGGCCGAGAGGCAGGAGCCCCCGCGCCCGGGCACCCCGCCCGCACCCCGTCCTGCCTCCCCGCGGACCCCCTCGGCGCCACGCCCCGGGGGTCGGACCGCACCCTCGCGTCCGGGCAACAACCCGTACGCCCCCAACCAGGGGATGCCTCGCCCCGGGGGCGCCTCGCGTCCGGGCAACAACCCGTACGCCGCGAACCAGGGGATGCCGCGTCCCGGCGGGACCGGCGGCCCCCGGCCACAGGCCCCCGCCCCACGGCCGGGAGCACGCCCCGGGCGTCCAGCTCCCGCCGCCGGTGGCCAGGGCCGTCCCGGGCCGCGTCCCGGAGGGGGTCCGCGTCCCAATCCCGGCATGATGCCCGGCCAGAGCGCCACGGCCCGTCCCGGCGCCCGTCCCGCGGGTGCCGCCGGCCGCGGAGGCCGTCCCGGTGCCCCCGGTCGCGGTCCCGGTACCGGGACCGGAGCACCCGGTGGCGCTCCGGGCGGCTTCCCGGGCCGCGGCGGTACCGGTAGGGGTCGCGGCAACACCCAGGGTGCCTTCGGGCGCGCGGACGGCAGGCCGGCACGCGGGCGCAAGTCGAAGCGCGCGAAGCGGCAGGAGTTCGAGCAGCAGCAGGCCCCGATGGTCGGCGGCGTCCAGATCCCCCGTGGGAACGGCGCCGAGATCCGTATCCGCGCGGGCGCCTCGCTCGCCGACTTCGCCGACAAGATCGACGTCAACCCCGCCTCGCTCGTGACCGTGCTTTTCCACCTGGGCGAGATGGCGACCGCCACGCAGTCGCTCGACGAGGACACCTTCGCGGCACTCGGGGCCGAACTCGGCTACAACGTCCTGATCGTCTCCCCGGAGGACGAGGACAAGGAGTTGCTGGAGTCCTTCGACATCGACCTCGAGGGCGAACTCGCCGAGGAGACCGACGAGGACCTCGAGGCGCGGCCCCCGGTGGTCACCGTCATGGGTCACGTCGACCACGGCAAGACCAAGCTGCTCGACGCCATCCGCTCCACCGATGTGGTCGCCGGCGAGGCCGGCGGCATCACGCAGCACATCGGCGCGTACCAGGTACGGGTGGAGCACGAGGCCGTCGACCGGGCGATCACGTTCATCGACACCCCGGGCCACGAGGCGTTCACCGCCATGCGTGCCCGTGGTGCCGAGGTCACCGACATCGCGATCCTCGTGGTGGCGGCGGACGACGGCGTGATGCCGCAGACCGTCGAGGCTCTCAACCACGCGCAGGCCGCCGGTGTGCCGATCGTCGTGGCCGTCAACAAGATCGACCGCGAGGGTTCCAACCCGTCCAAGATCCGCCAGCAGCTCACCGAGTTCAACCTGGTCGCGGAGGAGTACGGCGGCGAGACGATGTTCGTCGACGTCTCGGCACTGAAGCGGATCGGCATCGACCAGCTGCTGGAGGCGGTCCTGCTGACCGCGGACGCGGCGCTGGACATGCGGGCGAACCCCGACAAGGACGCGCGTGGCGTTGCCATCGAGGCGAATTTGGACAAGGGGCGTGGCCCGGTGGCCACGGTGCTGGTCCAGTCCGGCACGTTGCACGTCGGTGATGCGATCGTCGCGGGCACGGCCCACGGCCGCGTCCGGGCGATGTTCGACGAGCACGGCAACGCCCTTCCGTTCGCGGAGCCCTCCCGGCCCGTCCAGGTCCTCGGACTGACGTCCGTGCCGCGCGCCGGCGACACGTTCCTCGTCGCCCCCGACGACCGGACGGCCCGCCAGATCGCCGCGAAGCGGGAGGCCGCCGAGCGTGCGGCCACCCTCGCCAAGCGCCGCAAGCGCATCTCGCTCGAGTCCTTCGACGAGGCGCTCAAGCAGGGCAAGGTCGAGACGCTGAACCTCATCATCAAGGGTGACGTCTCCGGTGCCGTCGAGGCACTGGAGGACGCACTGCTGAAGATCGACGTCGGCGAGGAGGTCCAGCTCCGGATCATCCACCGCGGCGTGGGTGCGATCACCCAGAACGACGTCAACCTGGCCACGGTGGACAACGCCGTGATCATCGGGTTCAACGTGCGCCCCGCCGAGCGGGTGGCCGAGCTGGCCGACCGGGAGGGCGTGGAGCTGAAGTTCTACTCGGTGATCTACAACGCCATCGAGGACGTGGAGGCCGCCCTGAAGGGCATGCTGAAGCCCCTCTTCGAGGAGGCCCAGCTCGGTACCGCCGAGATCCGCCAGGTGTTCCGTTCCTCCAAGTTCGGCAACATCGCAGGGTCGCTCGTGCGATCGGGCAGCATCCGCCGCGGGGCGAAGGCTCGCCTGCTGCGCGACGGCGTCGTGGTGGCGGACAACCTCGAGATCCAGTCCCTGCGCCGCGAGAAGGACGACGTCACCGAGGTCCGTGACGGCTTCGAGTGCGGCATCGGCATCGGGTACCGGGAGATCCGCGAGGGCGACCTCATCGAGACCTTCGAGGTGCGCGAGAAGCCACGCGACTGACGTGACGACCGTGGCCCGGCCCCCAGCGGGGCCGGGCCACGCGCGTGCCCGGGCCCAGATCTGGGACCGTTCGCCCAGATCGCGTGCGTGCGCCCCCCTAGGCTTGGTGACGACTTCCCCCACCCGATGAGGCAACGATGACCACGACCACCACCGGCGGAGCGACCCAGCTCAAGCCGATCCAGCGCTACGGGCTCGCGATCGGTGCCCTCGTATTCCTGCTCCCCTTCCTGATCGACATCCCTGGCCTCGACGAGCCGGGGGAGCGGATGCTCTCGATCTTCCTGCTGGCCATCGTCTTCTGGATCACCGAGGCGATCCCCCTCATGGCAACGGCGGTCCTCGTCATCCTCCTGGAGATC
>RZYE01000341.1 GCA_009930425.1 Actinomycetota bacterium
GGCCGGTTCTCCAGGAAAACGGAGATCTGCTGGAGCACCTTGACGTGCTGGTCACCGAGCATTGCTCTGCTCCCTCCGGTCGATGACGCGCTTGGCCTTGCCCTCGCTGCGTTCGATGGTGCGCGGGTTGACGAGGACGCAGGTGGCCTGGATCCCGAGAGCGGCCTTGAGGTCCGACTCCAGTTGCCGTTCGAAGTGAACGAGCACGCGCATCTCGTCCGAGAAGGTGGCCTCGCTCATCTCCACCTCCACCGTGAGGGTGTCCATGGAGCCGTCACGCTCCACGATGAGGCGGTAGTGCGGCTCCACGCCCTGGACGCGCAGGAGCACCTCCTCCACCTGCTGCGGGAACACGTTGACGCCGCGGATGATGAGCATGTCGTCGTTGCGGCCCATGAGGCGGTGGATGCGGCGGGAGGTCCGCCCGCACGGGCACGGCTCCTCCATGAGGTAGGTGATGTCGTGCGTGCGGTAGCGCAGCACCGGGGAGCCCTCCCGGCCGATGGCGGTGAGCACCAGCTCGCCCTGGGTGCCCGGCGGCAGCGGTTCGCCGGTGGCCGGGTCCACGATCTCGGGGTAGAAGACGTCCTCGAAGATGTGGAGCCCGTCCTGCTGCTCGCACTCCGCCCCCACGCCGGGGCCGATGAGCTCGGTGAGGCCGTAGATGTCGAAGGCACTGATGCCGAGCTTCGCCTCGAGGTCCGCGCGCATCGCCTCGCTCCACGGCTCGGCGCCGAAGAACCCGGCCTTCAGCTTCAGGGAGCGCACGTCCACGCCCATGTCCCGCGCGTGCTCCGCCATGAACATCGCGTAGGACGGCGTGCACGTCAGCGCCGTGGTCCCGAAGTCCAGCATGGTCTGGAGCTGGCGCATCGTGTTGCCGGACGAGATGGGGATGACGGTGGCCCCGATGGCCTGGGCGCCGTGGTGCACCCCGAACCCGCCCGTGAACAGGCCGTAGCCGTAGGCGTTCTGGACCACGTCGTCGCGCCCCACCCCGCCCATGTCCAGCGTGCGGGCCATGACGTCCCCCCACACCTCGAGGTCGGCGCGGGTGTAGCCGTCCACCACGGGCTTGCCGGTGGTGCCCGAGGACATGTGGACCTCGACGATCTCGGACGGGTCCACGGCGAACAGGCCGAAGGGGTACCCCTCGCGCATGTCCGCCTTGGAGGTGAAGGGGAGGCGGGCGAGGTCCGCGAGTTCCCGGATGTCGCCCGGGGCCACGCCGAGCGCGTCCATGCGGTCCCGGTAGAACGGGACGCGCTCGTGGAGGGTGGTCACGAGCCGCTGGAGGCGCTCGAGCTGGAGCTGCTCCAGCTCGGTGCGCGGCAGGGTCTGGACGGCCTCATTCCACATCGGTGGCTCCCACCTGCTGGGCGGCCACCTGCTGGGGTGCGACCTGCTGGGCGGCCAGCTCACGGCCGATGGCGAAGGCATCGAGGTTGACGTCCGCGGTGCCGTCCGGGCACAGGCCGGGGATGACCTCGCGGTAGGCCTCGACGGTGATGCCCGGGGTGAAGAGGGAGACCGCCCCGAGCAGCACGGTGTTCTTCACCTTGGGGGAGATGCGGGAGCGGATGGCGTGCGGGTCGATCCGGACCACCATGCCGAACAGGCGGTCCACCTCCTGCTCCAGGCCCTCCGGGTAGTCCTCGACGCCGTACGGGTGGGTGTCCTGCTCGAGCAGGCAGGCGGTGGCGCCCGGCTTCGCCCAGGCCGCCCAGCGCAGCAGCTCCATGCGTTCCAGGGCGTAGAGCACGTCCGCCTGGCCCTGCGGGATCATGGGCGAGTGGACCCGTTCGCCGTAGCGGACATGGCTGAACACCGCACCACCGCGCTGGGACATGCCGTGGATCTCGCTCTTCTTGACGTCGAAGCCGCTCCGCAGGGCGGCCTCCGAGAGGATGTCGCTGGCCAGGACCACGCCCTGCCCGCCCACCCCCACCATGAGCACGTTGACGGTCACGGCAGGTCCCCCTCGTCGCAGCAGCCCGCGGACGTGGCGAGCGGCGTGAGCGGGATCAGGGCCCGCCGTTCCTTCTTCTGCTGGTACCCGCCGATCTTCCGCAGGTCCTTGGCCTCGATCACGCACATCGCGATGACGGCGAGGAAGCGCACCCCGGACCTTCCCGCGAGGTCGTCGATGGCCTCCTCGATGACCCGCTTGCTGCCACCGTCGATGACGCGGACGTTCTCGTCCGGGATGCCCATCGCCTTCGCGAGGTGCC
>RZYE01000342.1 GCA_009930425.1 Actinomycetota bacterium
TGCGCGCCCGAGGATGTCGAGTTCGCCGACGGCGTGGCCCGCGTGCGCGCCGGCGCCCCGCCGATGGAGGTGGCGTGGGGCGACGTCGTCTCCGCGGCGTACGTCCAGCGGGTGCGGCTCTCGGCGCTCGCCCACTACGCGACGCCGGACCTCCACTTCGACCGCGAGACCAACACCGGCAAGCCCTTCCACTACCACGTGTACGGCACCGCGCTCGTGGAGGCGAGCGTGGACGTGCTGTTGGGAACGGTGCACGTGGACCGGGTGACCGCCGTCCACGACGCCGGCATCCCCATCGACGAGCTCACCGACCGCGGCCAGATCGAGGGCGGCATCGTACAGGGCCTGGGCTGGGTGACGAGCGAGGAGATCGTGCACTCCGAGGACGGCCGGATCCTCACCGACACCCTCTCCACCTACAAGATCCCGGACCTCCAGTCCTCCCCCGAGATGGAGATCCACCTGCTCGGGGAGCCGAACCCCGTGGGGCTGATGGGCTCCAAGGCCGTGGGCGAACCGCCGCTCATCTACGGGCTGGGTGGGTTCTTCGCCATCCAGGACGCGATCGCCGGGTGGCGGCCGGAGGCCGGGGCGGAGTTCCATGCCCCGATGACGTCAGAGCGGGTCTTCCGGCTGCTGCACGGAACCTCATGACCGAGCTCGCCGTCTGGGAGGCCCTCGCCACGGCCCTGGAGGCGGGGCGGGAGGTGGCGCTCGCCGTCGTCGTGGGAAGCAGGGGCAGTTCGCCGGGCCATGCCGGGGCACTCATGGCCGTGGGCACGGACGGCCTGCTCGCCGGCACCGTGGGCGGCGGGGTGGCGGAGGCGGGCGTGCTCGCGCGGCTGACGGAGGGCCTGCGCAGCGGCAGCCTGGAGCCCGGCGAGGTCCAACTCACCCACCGCCCGGGGGTGGAGACGGCCTCCGGGCTCATCTGCGGTGGGGAGCAGTGGGTGGCATGGACGCCGCTGGAGCCCGCACGTCTGGAGGAGGTGCGGGCCGTCGTCGCGGCGGTGGCGGAGGGGCAGCGGATCGGCTGGACGATCGGCCCGGCGGGCTGGGCGCTCGGTGAGCTGGAGGGTGAGGTGGCGGCGTCGTCGCACGCGATGGTGTCCGGGCCGAGCCATGAGGTGTGGGTGATCGGCGGCGGGCACGTGGGGCTCGCGCTCTCCCGGGTGCTCGCGACGCTCGGCTTCTGGGTGGTGGTGGCCGAGGAGCGCGAAGGGTTGGCACTGTTCGAGGAGAACCCGTGGGCGGACCGGCTGGTGCGGGTGCCGTACGCGGAGCTGGGCGGTGTGGTGCCGCCGGGGCCGGGCACGTTCGCGGCGATCGTGACGGCGGGGGCGGAGAGCGACGCCGTCGCGCTGGACGCCCTGTGGGACGTGCCGCTCGGGTACCTCGGGGTGATGGGCAGCCGGGCCAAGCTCGCGCGGGTGCTCGCAGGGCGTGGGGAGCGGCCGGCGTGGCTGCACGCGCCGATGGGCGTGCCGATCGGGAGCCACTCCCCGGCCGAGATCGCAGTGAGCGTGGCGGCGGAGCTCGTGGCGGTGCGCAACGGGGTGTGAGGGCCAGTGCCCGCCCGCATCGGGCACTTTTCACCCGCATCGAGCACTCTTTCGCCCGCATCGAGCACTCTTTCGCCCGCATCGAGCACTCTTTCGCCCTCCAGCCCCATGGCAACCGATACACCAACACGGTTGCCATGGGACGTTGTATACCGAACCGTCGCCATGTGTGGTCGCAGCCCCGGGGTGGCGACGGAACCATATACACGGCCGTTTCGGTGTATTTCATTCCGGTGCTTCGGAACGCGGCCCACCCGTTGTGACACTCGGCCCACCCGCTGTGACACTCGGCCCACCCGTTGACAGCCTGCGCCCGACATGGTGTTCTTGTATTCCACGGATTTCTGGAACAGTCCAGCTCACCCCAAGCAGCCGGGCCTTCCCAAAGGCAGAACCAAGGACCCCATGCCCCCCACCACGCATGCCACGCATGCCGCCTCGCCACGCGCCGAGCAACACGCCGCCACGCGCGCGGAGTTCTTCGACCAGCTCGCCACCGTCGGCAAGGCGTTCGCCTCGGCGAAGCGCCTCGAGCTCCTCGACCTCCTCGCCCAGGGGGAGCGCACCGTGGACGCCCTGGCCCGCGAGACCGGCATGGGCGTCACCACGGTCTCCGCGCACCTCCAGGTCCTGAAGCTCGCCCACCTGGTCCGCACC
>RZYE01000343.1 GCA_009930425.1 Actinomycetota bacterium
AAGAAGTACATGCGCATCATCTCGCTCGCACCGGAGGTGCTCTGAAATGGCAAAGATCAAGAAGGGCGACCAGGTGATCGTGATCGCCGGTCGCGACAAGGGCAAGACCGGCCGCGTGCTCGAGGTCATGAAGGACTCCGACCGCGTCGTGGTCGAGGGCGTGCAGCGCGTCAAGAAGCACACCAAGGTGGGGCAGTCGCAGCGCGGCGCCCGCACCGGTGGCATCGAGACCATCGAGGCACCGATCCACATCTCGAACGTGATTCTGGTCGACCCCGAGACCAAGAAGGGAACCCGCGTGGGTTACCGCACCGAGACGGTCGAGCGAGACGGCAGGGAACGCACCGTTCGCGTGCGGATCGCCAAGCGTTCCGGTAAGGACATCTGATGACTTCCAGCACCACCGAGGAGAAGGTCATGCCGCGCCTGAAGGCGAAGTACCGCGAGGAGATCGTGGCCGGCATGAGGGACGAGTTCAAGTACGACAACGTCAACGAGGTTGCCGGACTGGTGAAGATCGTCGTGAACATGGGCGTCGGCGACGCCGCCCGCGACTCCAAGCTCATCGAGGGCGCGATCGCCGACCTCGCCGCGATCACCGGCCAGAAGCCGCAGGTGACCAAGGCGCGCAAGTCGATCGCGCAGTTCAAGCTCCGCGAGGGCATGCCGATCGGTGCGCACGTGACTCTCCGCGGCGACCGCATGTGGGAGTTCCTCGACCGGCTCCTCTCGCTCGCGCTTCCCCGCATCCGCGACTTCCGCGGGCTCTCGCCGAAGCAGTTCGACGGCAGGGGCAACTACACCTTCGGTCTCACGGAGCAGTCGATGTTCCACGAGATCGACCAGGACAGGATCGACCGCGTTCGCGGTATGGACATCACCGTGGTGACCACGGCGAGGACCGACGAGGAAGGGCGGTCGCTGCTGCGCCGCCTCGGCTTCCCGTTCAAGGAGGACTGAGTTGGCGAAGACCGCTCTGAAGAACAAGGCGAACCGCAAGCCCAAGTTTGCCGTTCGTGCGTACACACGGTGCCAGCGGTGCGGACGTCCGCACTCGGTCTACCGCAAGTTCGGGCTGTGCCGAGTCTGCCTGCGCGAGATGGCCCTGCGGGGCCAGCTCCCCGGCGTGACGAAGTCCAGCTGGTAAACCAACTACGTCGCAGGTCCAGCACAGGAAACCGCGACGAGGAAGGGCGAAGGCCCACATGACAATGACCGATCCCATTGCGGACATGCTCACTCGGCTGCGCAACGCCAACGCAGCGCACCACGAGTCCGTGACCATGCCGTACTCGAAGCTGAAGGCTGCGATCGCCGAGATCCTCAGGACCGAGGGCTACATCGCGGACTTCTCCACCAAGGACCTCGAGGTGGGCCGGGAGCTCACCCTCGTCCTGAAGTTCGGCCCCAACCAGGAGCGCGCGATCGCCGGAGTGCGGCGCATCTCGAAGCCTGGCCTGCGGGTCTACGCCAAGTCGACGAACCTCCCCAAGGTGCTCGGCGGCCTCGGCGTGGCGATCCTGTCCACCTCCTCCGGTCTGCTGACCGATCGTGAGGCCGAGAACAAGGGTGTGGGTGGGGAAGTCCTCGCCTACATCTGGTGACCTGGAAGGAGGAAAGATGTCTCGAATCGGCAAGAATCCCGTCCAGGTACCCGCGGGAGTCGACATCACCATCGACGGTGCGACCATCACGGTGAAGGGCCCGAAGGGCGAGCTCTCCCACGAGGTCAAGGCCCCGATCTCGATCGCCCGGGACGAGTCCGGCGCGATCGTCGTGACGCGTCCGGATGACCAGCGCGAGTCCCGCTCGTTGCACGGCCTCACCCGGACCCTCATCAACAACATGGTGGTGGGTGTCACCCAGGGCTACGAGAAGAAGCTCGAGATCGTCGGCACCGGCTACCGTGTCGTCGCGAAGGGCTCCGACCTCGAGTTCGCGCTCGGTTTCTCGCACCCCGTGGTGGTGTCCCCTCCCGCAGGGATCACCTTCTCCGTGGAGGGGCCGACCAAGTTCTCGGTGTCCGGGATCTCGAAGCAGCAGGTGGGCGAGGTCGCCGCGAACATCCGCAAGCTCCGCAAGCCCGAGCCCTACAAGGGCAAGGGCGTGCGCTACGCCGGCGAGCAGGTTCGCCGCAAGGTCGGAAAGGCTGGTAAGTAAGCCATGGCAGTGTCCATCAAAGGCAAGGGC
>RZYE01000344.1 GCA_009930425.1 Actinomycetota bacterium
CGGCGTCGTCGCGGCCGGCCATGCGAGCGATCACGGGCGCCAGCCCCCGGTGGCGCCGGTCACAGGTCATCCCCCTGCTGGACGCCACGCGTGGCCGACATGTACAGGAACAGCACGAACTGGGGGTGCGTCTCCGCCTTGCGCTGGAGGCCGCGGTCCCTCGCCCAGTTCCAGACCTCGGGTGGGAGGGGCGGGCGCTGCGCCATGGGATCCCTCCGGAACTCGGGACGCAGGTCGCGTCCATCCGAGCCGAGATGCTAGACCTGCGCCCCCCGCGCCCCGGGGGCTGTCCACCTGTTGACCCTCAGACAGCTCCCAGCTTCCGGTGCGGACCTTCCGGCACCATGACGCCGATCACGTCCCCCGGCCGCACCGTCCCACCCTGCTCGACCACGCCCATCACGCCCACCCGGCGCGTTCGGTTGCCGGCGGCGTCCGTGTCCCAGCAGAGCGCCTGCAGCCCCCACTGGTAGTCGTCGATCTGGGGGCACGGGTTCCGGAGCCCCGTCACCCGCACGACGGCGTCCTCACCCAGCCGCAGCCGGGTGTCCGTGGGCAGGCCGAGCAGGTCCACGCCCGCGGTGGTGATGTTCTCCCCGAGCCCACCGGGCGGGACGTCGAACCCCTGTCCGGCGACGTGGTCCAGGAACTCCTGGTGCAGCAGGTGCACCTGGCGGAGGTTGGGAGCATGCGGGTCCTTGCGCGCGAGGTATCGGTGCCGCACCCTGGGGCCGGCATGCGCGTCCCCCCGTACCCCGAGGCCCTCGACAAGGTCGATGGAGTCCGCGGGCACCTTGCTGAAGCGGTGCCGATCGTCCACGCTCACGGCGACGACGCGCGGCCCGCCCGCCATCGCCGTCACGCGCCCGCCGGGGCGGCGCCGTCGTCCTCGATGTGCTGGTCCATCTCGTAGGCGGGCGACTCGTACGACGGGTGACCGAGGATGCGCGCCGGCACGCCGGCAACGGTGGTGTGGGGCGGGACGTCGTCGAGGACGACGCTGCCGGAACCGACCTTCGCGCCCTCGCCCACCACGATGTTCCCGAGGATCTTGGCGCCCGCGCCGATCATGACGCCACGGCGGATCTTGGGGTGGCGGTCCCCGGTCTCCTTGCCGGTGCCTCCGAGTGTGACGGCGTGGAGCATGGAGACGTCGTCGTCCACCACTGCGGTCTCACCGATCACGATGCCGGTGGCGTGATCCAGCATGATGCCGCGGCCCATGATGGTGGCCGGGTGGATGTCCACCGCGAACACCTCGGAGACCCGGCTCTGGAGGAACAGCGCCAGCGGCTTGTGGCCCGTGATCCACAGGTGGTGCGCCACCCGCCGGGTCTGGAGGGCGTGGAAGCCCTTGAAGTAGAGCAAGGGCTGGCAGTAGCGCGAGCACGCGGGATCGCGTTCCACGACAGCCCGCAGATCCGCGCGGATCGAGGGACCGATGTGCGGGTCGGCGGCGAAGGCGGCGTCGATGAGGTCGCGGAGCGTCAGGGCCGGCAGGGTGGGGCTGCAGATCTTGGTCGCGAGGATGAAGCTGAGCGCGTCCTCGAGGGTTGGATGGTTGAGGATGCTGGTGTGGAGGAAGCTCGCCAGGGCCGGTTCGTTGGCGGCATCGATCGCGACCTCCTCACGGATCCGGTCCCAGATCTCCTCGTCAGCAACGGTGTCCTTCATGTGGCCCATCCTGTCACTGGAATGCCGTGCGCCGGGAGCGGGCCCCATTCTTGCCGTCCCCGGCTCATCCGTTCACTCGAACAGCTTGCCCTCGTCCTCCCGTCTGATCGCTCGCCTTTGCGGCTGATCGCCCACCACCTCACCCGAACAGGTCCCCCATCTCCGGCAGGTTGAAGTGCTCCGCGGTTGCCCGGGCGGACGGCGTGCCGGCATCGGGATCCGCTCCCGCCTCGAGGAGTGCACGCACGGTCTCGACGTCCTGCTTGAAGGTGGCCGACGTGAGGGCATTCTGGCCGCGGAGGTTGGTGCGCGTGACGTCCGCGCCGCGTTCGAGCAGGGCTCGGACCGTGTCCGGGTGCTCGTGGTAGGCCGCGAGGATGAGCAGGGTGTCGCCGTTGTGGTTGGCGAGGTCCACGGGGAGCCCGGCATCGATGTAGGCGGCCAGGTGCTCGGTGTGGCCCTCCCGGGCCAGGGTGAACATCTTCTCGGCGAATTCCAGTGCCTCGTCGGTGAGT
>RZYE01000345.1 GCA_009930425.1 Actinomycetota bacterium
ACGCCCTGCATCATCGACGACGGCGCGCGCTCCAGCGTCGCGTACCCCAAGGCCGCCACAATCTCCTCGCGGCTGTAGCGAGCATGGACGCGCAGCGGGGTCTCACCAAGTCGACCGGTGAGTGGCCGGGTGCGGTGCCGTGCGTGTTCAAGTCCGAGCGAAACGATCTGCGCGATCTCCGCACGAACCGCCGGCTCCTCACGAAGGTCCTCGAAGGCAGCCTCGTAGCTGTGCATGTCGTTCTTCTTCGGGAACAGGGAGAAGAGCAGCATACGAGCGTAGTACTGGTCGTGGTCAGGCAGGTCGCGGTACCCAGGTGCAGCCTCGGAGACCAGGCGGAGGTATGCCTCCGCCCGCTGTGGATCATCGACGTGGGCGAAGGCAGCGACACGGCGAAGAAGCCCACTCTCGAGGGGTCCACCCGACGCCGTCGCCAAGCCGGCGTCCCGCCTCGCCTTGGTCCAGGAGCGGGTGCCACTCCCGATGACGTCCGCCAGTTCGATACCGGTCTCGTCGAGGTAGCGCTCGAGGCTGATGTCCCCGAGCGAGCGGAGTTCGGAGACGATTCCGGACCACCGCGAGGTGATCTGCGCATTCAGGTTGGCAAGAACACTCTGCTGCGTCTGCTCGTCGAGGATGATCTGGGAACCAGAAGGGAGGAACGAGAAGCCCTTCTCGACCTGCTTCTTCAGTGAGGTTCTGCTGGCACCAGTCAGAGCACGGAAGCGCTGGTCGAAGCGGAACTCCTTGTTCTGGTGGCCGACGAAGTCGAGGGCGGTGAGTACCGCCTTGTCCTTGGTCCGGCGAAGCCCGCGGCCCAACTGCTGGAGGAAGACCGTCGCGGACTCGGTGGGACGGAGGAAGAGAATGGTGTCGACGTCGGGAAGGTCAACTCCCTCGTTGAACAGGTCAACGGTGAAGAGGATCTTCAGAGTGCCAGCCTCCAGTCCTTGCAGAGCAGCGCGACGCTCGGACTCCGGGGTCTGGCCGGTGACCGACTTCGCGGGGATTCCTCGCTCCTGGAATGATGCGGCCATCCAGTCCGCGTGCTGGATGCTCACGCAGAAGCCCAGGGCACGCATGCCGTGCACATCAGAGACCTTGTCCTGGAGTTCCTTGAGCACGACCCGCAGCCGCGCGTCGTTCCCCGTGTAGATCGCGTTCAGTTGGGCAAGGTCGTAGCCACCTCTCTTCCACTGAACTCTGCTGAGGTCCTCATTGTCCGCGATACCGAAGTAGTGGAACGGGCTGAGCAACTCGGCCTCGAGCGCATCCCACAGCCGCAACTCGACCGCTGTCCGGTTCCCGAACATGGCACGGACGTCGAGGCCGTCGCCACGTTCCGGGGTGGCCGTGAGGCCCAGCAACTCCTTGGGGCGAACCTTCGCAAGGAGGCGGCGGTAGCTCGCTGCCTCCGCGTGATGGAACTCATCGACGACGACGACGTCGAAGGCGTCTGCAGCCATTCCGGAAACGAAGGCGCTATTCAAAGACTGAATGGACGCGAAGACGTGCCGCCACCGGGCGGGGCGTTCACCTCCGACCAAGAGTTCACCGAAGTTCGGATCCGCGAGGACCTCGCGGTAGGTCCTGAGTGACTGCTCAAGAATTTCCCGCCTGTGGGCGACGAACAACAGGCTCGGCCGGGATGCTCCAGCCCAGGAATCACTGAGGTTGCGGTAATCGAGCGCTGCCACCACGGTCTTGCCCGTGCCCGTCGCAGCCACGATCAGATTGCGGTGACGCCCGTGGACCTCGCGCTCAACCTCAAGTGCCTCGAGCATCTCCTCCTGGAACGGATACGGACGGACGTCCAGGCCGGAGAGCGAGACTGTCAACCCAGCCGGGACCTGACGGCCACTGGCCACGCGGAGCGCCTGGTCGAGCCGGTCCGCGTCACGCTCTGGGTCGTACGTCTCGAAGGCGCGGTCGTTCCAGTAGGTCTCGAACGTCGCGTCCGCCTTGCGCATCAGTTCAGGCGTGGCGTGCCGTGAGATGCGCACGTTCCACTCGAGACCCTCGAGCAAGGCCGAAGTGGAGAGGTTCGAGGACCCGATGAAGGCCGTGTCGAAGCCGGTGTTGCGGTGGAAGATCCACGCCTTGGCGTGCAGACGGGTCCGCTTCGTTTCGTAGTTGACCTTCACCTCCGCCCCGAAGTCGCTCACGAGCCGATCGAG
>RZYE01000346.1 GCA_009930425.1 Actinomycetota bacterium
CTGTGGCGTTCCTGGCGGCACCGCCTGCGCGTGGCCGCCGTGGTGCGGGAGACCCCCAACGTGGTGAGCGTGGTGCTGCGGGGCCGCGACTTGCACCGGCTCCACGTGGCTCCGGGCCAGTTCTTCAACTGGCGGTTCCTCACCCCCGGGCTCGTGTACGAGTCCCATCCCTACTCGGTGTCCGGTTTGCCCCGCGGGGACCTGCTGCGCATCACGGTGAAGGCGCTGGGGGATTCCTCGGCGGCGCTGGCGAACCTGGAGGTGGGAACGCGTGTGCTCCTGGAGGGGCCCTACGGGGCGGTGACCCCGGGACTGGTGCGCGGGCCGCGGGCGGTGCTGGTGGCCGGCGGCGTGGGCGTGGCCCCGGTGCGGGCGCTCGCCGAGGCCTTCGCGGGGAAGGTGCGTACGGACATCATCTACCGCGCCTCCACGCCGGAAGACCTCGCCCTCGCGGAGGAGTTGCGCGGGCTGGGGGCCATCCCCGGGGTGAGCGTGCACCTCCTGCCCGGCTCGCGCCACGACCTGCCGCTGGACGTCGAGCACCTGTCCTCGCTGGTCGGGGACCTCTCGGACGCCGACGTCTTCGCCTGTGGCCCCGAGACCCTGAACCACCGGGTGGCGGAGTCCGCCCGCTCCCTGGGGGTGCGCCCCGAGCGCATCCACTGGGAGGAATTCGACCTGTAGGGAATGCCATGAGATACGTCAGGGGAACCATCGTCGCGGCTGCCACGGTGGCCGGGGTGGCCGGCGTCCTCGCCCTCAACCCGAACGGCACGGCACCGGGAGCCCCCGCCACGGTGGCGGGCGCGGACGGGAACGCCGGCGGCTCGTCCGCCGGCAACGAGCCCGCAGGCGGTGCGTCCACGCCCGATTCCGCCGCCGAACCTGCTCCCGAGGCCACCCCGAGCACGGAGGCCGCGCCGGCCACGGCCACCTACACCGGCGACGCGTACCCCACGAGGTGGGGCTCCATCCAGGTGGCCGCCACCGTCACCGACGGCGTGCTGACGGACATCTCCT
Organism: Actinomycetota bacterium; assembly: GCA_009930425.1. Taxonomy (GTDB): domain Bacteria; phylum Actinomycetota; class Actinomycetes; order Actinomycetales; family Actinomycetaceae; genus UBA1383. The sequence continues at coordinate 1,021 of RZYE01000346.1, forward strand.
TCGTCTCGCTCCCGCAGGACTCGCGATCCCTCCGCATCAACCAGTGGGCCGCGCCGGCGCTCGTGGAGGAGGCGCTGGCGATCCAGTCCGCCGACGTCGACACCATCAGCGGCGCCACCTTCACCTCCGAAGGGTTCCGGTACTCGCTCCTCTCCATCCTCGAGCAGGCGGGCCTGTGAGCGTCCGGCCCGCGACCGGGCGCGCCCACCGCCACCTGGAGGTGGTGTGGGGGACCGTGGTCACCATCGACGTCCGGGAGGTGGCGGACCCGGACGACGACGAGGTGCGCGCCGCCGTCGACGACGCCGTGGCCCACCTCCACTGGGTGGACCGGGTGTTCTCGGTGCATCGCCCGGACACGCTGGCCGCCGCGCTGCGGACCGGGCGGCGGACGGAGGCCGACCTCTCGCTCGCCGACGGCATCGAGCGCGCCATGCTCGGGGTCCTCGAGCAGTGCCGCGCCGCGCGGGACCTCACGGGTGGCGCCTTCGATCCGTGGGCGACACCGGGCGGGCTCGACCCGTCGGGCTACGTGAAGGGCTGGGCCGCGGAGCGGGTGGCCGACCGGCTGGTGCGCCGGGGCCTGGCGAACGTGTGCGTCAACGCGGGCGGCGACGTCGTCTGCCGTGGGCTGGCGGGACCGGGCCGCCCGTGGCGGGTGGGCGTGCGCCACCCGTCCGACGGGCAGGCGGTGGTGCGTACGGTGGAGCCGGGCGACGGGGCGGTGGCGACGTCGGGCCCGTACGAGCGGGGCGCGCACGTGAGGGACCCACGGACGGGTGGGCCGGCGCGGGGCGCGCGGTCCGCCACGGTGATCGGTCCCGACGCCGGACTGGCCGACGCGCTGGCGACCGCCCTGGTGGTGGCGGGACGCGAGGGCGCCCGGTGGTTCACGGGACTGGCCGGCTGGGAGGCGTGGGTGGTGGACCCGCTCCCCCTGCAGACGGCCTGGTCCGTGCGGGGCTAGCTCTTGACCCTGGGCATCCTCACCTTCCGGTTGCCCGAGATCGTCTCCCACGGCACCTCGTCCGGCAGGTGGCTCTCGAACTCAGCGATCAGGGCCTGCTGGTAGTCACCGGCGAACGTGCCGTCCAGGAACTTCCCGAGCGCCTCGTCCGTGAACCGCTTCCAGGACTCCTTCTCCTCGCCCGGGATG
>RZYE01000347.1 GCA_009930425.1 Actinomycetota bacterium
TTGCACCCAACACGCTTTCCAAGCGTGCGCCATAGGCCACTAGGCGAATCCTCCAAGCCAGAGCAGTTTAGCCGACTCCGGCCCCGATCCTCGAATCGTGGCAGCCGACTGAACCGTGACTCCCGTCATGCCCCTCCCAGCGTCGGCTTCCCGGGATCGACCGCCACCCGGCCCTCCGGTATGCTGGGCCGCGGACCTCTCGCGTGACGTCATCCCACCGAACTCCCCCAGGGCAGGAATGCAGCAAGGGTAGGCGGGCTCTGGCGGGTACGCGGGAGGTTCCTCGTTGGGGCGGATGTCGGTGGCGGCGCATACCATCGTGCTGTGACCACCGCACTGTACCGGCGCTACCGGCCTGACACGTTCCCCGCTGTCATCGGCCAGGAACACGTGACCGAGCCGCTGATGGCGGCGCTGCGTTCCGGCAAGGTCACCCACGCCTATCTCTTCTCCGGCCCGCGCGGCTGCGGCAAGACGACGTCGGCGCGCATCTTCGCGCGCTGCCTCAACTGTGCGGAGGGCCCCACGGACACCCCGTGCGGCACCTGCGACTCGTGCCGCGAGCTGGCGCGCGGTGGTTCCGGCTCGCTGGACGTCGTCGAGATCGACGCGGCCTCCCACAATGGGGTCGACGACGCCCGCGAGCTCCGCGAGCGCGCCGCCTTCGCCCCGGCCCGGGACCGCTACAAGATCTTCATCCTCGACGAGGCCCACATGGTCACCCCCCAGGGCTTCAACGCCCTGCTGAAGCTGGTGGAGGAGCCGCCGGACCACGTCAAGTTCATCTTCGCGACCACCGAGCCGGAGAAGGTGATCGGCACGATCCGTTCCCGGACCCACCACTACCCGTTCCGCCTCGTCCCGCCGCGCACCCTGACCACCTACCTTGAGCGCCTGTGCGAGGAGGAGGGGGTCGCCGTGGGGGCCGGCGTGCTGCCAATGGTGGTCCGCGCCGGCGCGGGCTCGGTCCGCGACTCGCTGTCCGTCCTCGACCAGCTCATGGCTGGCGCCACGGACGGCGAACTCGGTTACGAGCGCGCCGCCGCCCTGCTCGGCTTCACGTCCGCGAGCCTGCTCGACGACGCCGTCGAGGCCCTGGCGGGGCGGGACGGTGCCTCCCTCTTCAAGGTCGTCGACCAGGTGGTCCAGTCCGGCCACGACCCACGCCGCTTCGTCGAGGACCTCCTGCAGCGTCTCCGCGACCTCGTGCTCCTGTCGCTGGCGGGTGAGGCGGGCGAGGCGGCACTGTCCTCCGTCCCGGGCGACCAACTCGACCGCATGCGCGCCCAGGCCCACCACTTGGGCGCCGCCACCGCCTCCCGGGCTGCCGACCTCACCAACGCCGCCCTCTCGGAGATGACCGGGGCCACCTCCCCGCGCCTCCAGCTCGAACTTCTCTGCGCCCGCCTCCTCCTGCCCGCCGCTGACGCCGACGGCGGGATCCAGTCCCGTCTCGAGCGTCTGGAGGGCGCCCTGGCCGGCGGGGCGTTGCCGCAGGCCCGTTCGACGGCGTCCCCAGCACCGGCGGGGCGTCCCGTCCGGTCCGCAGCGCCGTCAGCCGACGCGAACGCTGCTGGTGACGGCTCGGGTGTCCGGGCGTCGCAACCGGTGCGGTCCGCTCCTCAGCGGCCACGGTCCGAGGGTTCGGAGCCGCAGGAGCCTGAGTCGCAGCAGCCGGAGCCGCAGGACCGGCCAACCCCTGATCGACACCAGAGCGACGAAGATGATCGAGCTGCCAAGCTTGCACGCCAGGCAGCCTCCAGCCTCCGGGACCGCGAGGCGCGGCCGGCAGGCGACACCCCGCCAGCACCGCCGCCTGTCGTGGACACGGCACCAGGAGCGGCTGACGCGCCGCCACGAACTGCTGACACGGAGCCACGAACTGCGGCCACGCCGTCGCCACCCGCGGCCACGCCGTCGCCACCCGCGATCGCGCGTGCAGCGGAGCCCCCATCCGCGGCTCAACCTCCGACCGAACCCGGGGACGTGGACGCCGCCCTCGTCCGGCGCCGGTGGGGCGAGGTGCTCGAGACCCTGGGTCGTATCCGCCGGACATCGTGGGTCCTCGTGGCGCGCAGCGCGACCGTCGGCGAGATGCGCGACGGCGTGATGCAGCTGATCTTCGAGACGGATGGACTGCGCACCGCCTTCCGGTCCGGCCGCCACGACGAG